>CAJWPV010000001.1 GCA_913045395.1 uncultured Verrucomicrobiota bacterium
GCATCTGCCAGACCTGCCGCCCAGGCACGCCGGCGTCGGCCAGGCGCGTAAGACCGGGATGGATGAGGCACTGCGGCGACTCGCCGACGTTGCCCAGGCAGAGGATGGCCTGCTCGTCTGCTACGACGCCGACTGCCGCTGCTCCGCCAATTACTTCACCGGAATCGAATCACACTTCGCCGAGCAGCCGGATATGCCCGGTTGCAGTATCCACTTCGAGCATCCGCTAGACGCTGACGAGTGGGCTGCGCTTGGCTTTGGAGACAGGGCGCCTGTCCAGGCGGTGTTCGATGGCATCACCGCCTACGAGCTGCATCTGCGCTATCACGTCCGGGCGCAGAAGTTCATTGGTTTTCCGTACGGTTTCCACACCATCGGCTCGGCGATGGCGGTTCGCGCCTGGGCCTACGTGAAACAGGGTGGGATGAACCGTCGACAGGCCGGCGAGGATTTTTATTTCCTGCAGAAGATCAGTTGGCTTGGACAGATGTCAGTACTGACCGGCGTCACCGTGCACCCCTCACCGCGCCTGTCCTGTCGTGTGCCGTTCGGCACCGGCAAGGCAGTCGGTGACTACGTGGCCGACGGAAAGCTGACCACCTATCCCCTGCAAGCGTACCGCGACGTGCAATGGCTGCTTGGCCAGGTGGAGGAGCTGTGGGAAACCGGCAAACCCGGCAGTGACGCGCCCGAGGCGATGGCCCGGTTTTTAGGCGATGAATTTCTTGAGTCGGTTGTTCCAGAAATCCGGGCTAACTCGGGCGACTTGGGCGCGTTTCGCAAGCGGTTTTTTCGCTGGTTTAACGCCTTCCGCCTGATGAAATTCATGAACTTCGCGCGGGATGAAGTCCATGGCCCGGCAGCAATCGAAGAGGCAGCAATCGGTCTGATTGAGTGGATGGGGCTACCGCACCCGAACTCGTGTGGGATCGTGAATTTACTGCGGCAGTTCCGCCGAATGGAGAAGGAATCCTAACGGCGCCGACCCTTGAGGATGGTGGCCCGTTCCTGCAGCCACATAACATCCGTATTGCGGGAATTTCCGTGGGTGTGACCGCCCCAGTGAGCTTCATTGGTCCTTGCCAGTAAATCCTTTGTTTGTTTGTGATTCCATTCGTTTACCCTTGAGCCGCCATCGATGTATCCCAACGCCGCCTTGCCGTTGTGATAACCGGCCGGCACATGATAGAAACTCTGTTTCATTTGATGTCCAAAAAAAGGTCGGCACAGGCTCACCGGATGTACCTCGATAAAGGTGAACAGTTCTGAAGGGCCCTTGGCGGAATCGGACATCTTGAGGTAACTCTGATAACTCGGGTTAGGCTGGTTCCGATATGCAGGTTCGCCTGAGCCCCGGGTATTCGTGTCCCAACCGACGAAGCTGTTGAGTGAATAGCTGCGCAGGCGCGGCGTTGGGGTCATCCTCCTCGTAATAGGATCCCTTACGGTGATGGTGGTTTTATCGGAGGGGCAGCGGTAAATGCCCTTGGTCTTGATGTACTGGCCGAACAGCGAAAGCCTCTTATCGATCAGCATTTCCGGCTTGCCGGCATCCTCAGGTCGGCTGGAAAAAACACCGCCAACCCAGGTCAGACGAAGTTGTCCATTGCCGTTGTGCACCACGTCGTCCTCGTTGTCGTCCGCATACAAGTGCACCATGATGCCGAGTTGCTTGAAGTTGTTCAGGCAAATGCTCTGGTGCGCCTGGCTTTTGGCCTTGGCAAGCGCCGGCAGCAGCAGGCTAGCAAGTATGGCGATGATGGCGATCACCACCAGCAACTCGATCAACGTAAATGCACTCGTTCTGTTTGTCTTCATGTTAGTCTCCTGTCTTTGTCCCGTTTTCCCAGGCAACCAGTCGCCCGGCCTTGTCAAAAATCAACCGCAAATACCGGTCGCGCAACCGGTGTATCTCCGTCGGCTCCAGCGGCACCAAGCCCCATGTCCGGCGATTGTAACCGGGCCCGGCCAGCGCCCGCCCCATCGAGTCACCCGAGTTGGTAATCCACTCGGCCCGTCGCATACCGCCCGAAAGTTTCGTTTCCTCAACCGGCCTGCCCAGTTCTGCCACGGCCTGCTCGTAACTAAACCGCCCGATGCGCCCGTCCCAATCAACCTGCTGCAACGCCTGGCACCCGGCCCCAAGCAGGCCAAACAGCACCCCACAAATTAGCCGGGCAACATGTGGAACCTTTGGCGCCACGTACGGGCAACATACCCCTTAGTAGACGGTTTGCAACTCGTAAAAACTGGTAAAAATACCGTTAATTTTGGCCGCTACGCTGCTTCACTTGGCCAATCGCCCATTGGGCGTGCTCGGCGATCAGCGGCTCGGGGTCGGCAGCTGCGTGCTCAAGCGGTGGGATCGCTGAGGCGTCGCCGACATTGCCCAGCGCCACGCAGACGTTTCGTAGCACGCCCCGCCGCTTGGTTCGCTGCATCGGTGTGCCGCGAAATTTGGCCTGGAAACCGTCTTCATCCAGCGTCAATAACTCGATCAAGTCCGCTTGACCAAGATCGTCGCGCCGATGCGGCGCCATCAATCGGCCCTCGCCGGCAAAGCGGTTCCACGGACACACCTCGAGACAATCGTCGCATCCGTAAATCCTGTTGCCGATCGCCGACCGGAACTCCTCCGGGATCGAGCCCTTCAACTCGATCGTCAGGTAGGAGATGCAGCGGCGGGCGTCAAGTTGGAACGGCGCAGGGATCGCCCCGGTCGGGCAGGCGTCGATGCAGCTCGTGCACTTGCCGCAGTGGTTGCGCTCCGGCTCGTCCGGCTCCAGCTCGGCGGTGGTCAAAATTTCGGATACGAAAAACCAGTTGCCTAACCGGCGGCTGATGAGGTTGGTATGCTTGCCGATAAAGCCTAGGCCGGCGCGCTGGCCAAGGTCTCGCTCGAGGATCGGCCCGGTGTCCACGTACCAAAGCGATCGAGCGCCCTCACCGGCAAGCGACTGCAATTGCGTGGTTAGTTGGCCAAGCGTTTGGCCAAGCACATCGTGGTAATCTGCATATCGCGCGTACCGGGCAATGACACCCAGGCTTGGCCCAGTCTGTTCGCCGTTGCCACTGTCGTAGCTCGCCGCCAGCGTGATGACCGACCGCGCACCCTCGAGGACGAGTTGCGGATCAATGCGCTTGGCCGCATTGCGCCCCATCCATTCCATCGTGCCGTGGCATTGATCCTCGAGCCACTTCAGGAATTGCTCCACGCTCTCAGGCGGCTCGGCGGTGGTGAAGCGGCAGTCCTCAAAGCCCAGCTCGAGTGCGACCTGGCGGATGGCTTCCTTCATGGTGCCTCGGGTGTCGCCTGGCGGAATTGACCGAGGATCAGGTTGGCGACATCCTTGGCAGAACGGTACTCGGTGTTGATGAGCATGTCTGAGCGACTATAAGCCGGTTTGCGCTCCTCGAGCAGGTCAATGATTCGTTGCCTGGAATCGTCGGTGTTGAGGAGCGGCCGGTGCGACTGTCCCTTGACACGACGCCAGATCGATTCCGGCGAGGCCCACAGGCAGAATACCATCGCGTATTGCTTCATGGTGTCCATGTTTTCGGCGTCCACCAAGAGACCGCCGCCAGTCGCGATAACAGTGTTCTCGCGCTCCGCCAGCCGCACGACCACCTCCCGCTCGTACCGCCGGAAGGTCTGCTCGCCGTGTTCCTCGAAAATTCGCGGGATGCTCATGCCAACGTGCTCCTCGATGAACTGGTCGGTATCGAGAAACTCAAAGCCGGCAACACTGGCGACCACCCTGCCGACAGCGGTTTTGCCGCAGCCCATGAAGCCGGTCAGCGCGATGTTGCGTATCTGTCGCTTCTCACCCACGGCAGACACCATACGGCAAACCGCACTACAACTCGCGTCTTTTTGACAAATTGCCAGCAACCAAACTCGACCCACTGCTCACCCACCCGTAAACTGCACCCGTGTTTAGGCCTTGCATAGATCTGCATGACGGAAGGGTCAAACAAATCGTCGGAGGCTCCATCGACGACAGCCAACCCGATTCACTCCAAACCAACTTCGTCTCCGACAAACCACCCGCCTGGTTTGCCCAGTTGTACCGACGAGACGACCTACGCGGCGGCCACGTCATCAAACTTGGCCAAGGCAATGACGATGCCGCCCGAGAGGCGCTTGCCGCCTGGCCGGATGGACTACAAATCGGCGGCGGCGTCACGGCGGACAATGCTGCCGAATGGATCGACGCCGGGGCGTCGCATGTCATCGTCACTTCATGGTTATTTCAGGGAGGGCAACTCGATGAGGACCGGCTAAAGCGACTTGGCCAAGCGGTTGACCCATCGAGGCTTGTGCTGGATTTAAGTTGCCGCCGCCGCGGCGATAACTATTTTGTCGTGACGGACCGCTGGCAAGCCTTCACCCAACTCCGAGTCGATGCCGACACCCTCGGCCAACTCGCCGAACATTGTGACGAATTTCTCATTCATGGAGTCGACGTCGAGGGGCTTAGCCAAGGGATCGACGAAACCCTTGTTCGCCTCATCGCCAAACACTCTCCCATTGCTGCCACCTATGCCGGAGGCGCTCGTTCAATGAATGACCTACAGTTGGTGACGGATCTTGGCGAAGGGCGGGTGCACCTCACTATCGGCTCGGCGCTCGACATCCTCGGTGGCGACGGCTTGCGATACGAGGATGCCATCGCCTTCAACCGCGAACATACCGCCAGCTAAATTGAAACCCCGCCTTTCCTGGCGAGGTTTCGCTTCAAGTTGTTCGCGCAAAATTATTTCGTGATGAATTTGTGGATGGTCGTCTGCGTGTATTTTTGCTTCGGACGCAGCACGGTGTTTGGGAACTGCGGATGGTTGATGGAATCTGGGAAGTGTTGTGTTTCCAAACAAAGTGCATTTCGAAACTCGTATTTCCAACCGCCCTTGCCCACTTCGGTGCCGTCAAGGAAGTTGCCGGTGTAAAACTGGATACCTGGCTCGGTGGTGAAAATCTCGAGCACGCGACCCGAGGTCGATTCCTCTACTCGCGCCGCCAAACCCAAGCTGCCGAACTCTTTCTTGTTTAGGCAGTAGTTGTGATCGTAGCCGCCCGGCTCACCGGCAAGCTTGTCGATGCGCACGCCGATGGCGGTCGGTTTAATAAAGCTCATCACGTCGTCAACTTTCAGAATTTCCCCTGTCGGGATGCCGGTCGCGTCCACCGGCGTGTAGTGATCGGCGTTGATCTGCAGGATGTGATCGAGGATTGTGCCCTTTCCGGCAAGGTTCCAATAGGCGTGGTTGGTGAGATTTACCGGGGTCGCCTTGTCGGTGGTAGCGACATAGTCGATTCGCAGTTCGTCATTGTTCGTCAATGTGTAAGTCACCTTCATTTTCAGGTTACCTGGGTAACCTTCCTCGCCGTTCGGGCTTGTGTAACTGAAGGCAACCGCCGGGCCGGCTTTGCTCCTGCTCACGCGGGCGGACCAAACTTTTTTGTCGATTCCCTCGGTGCCGCCATGCAGATGATTGGGGTCGTTGTTTGTGGCCAGCGTGTATTCACTGCCGTCGAGTGTAAACTTGCCCCCGGCGATACGGTTGGCCACACGGCCTGTGGTCACGCCAAAGTAAGAGTGGCCATCGAGGTAATCCTCGAGCTTATCATGCCCCAAGACGATATCACCAAACTTGCCGTTTTTGTCCGGCACATGCATCTCGGTTAGCATTGCCCCGTAGGTAATGATCCTGGCCTTGAGGCCGTTTTTGTTAACCAGCGTGTAGGCTTCGACTGCTTTGCCGTCTGTGGTTTTTCCAAATGCTTCTTTTTTCACAGTACCCTTGTTTTTTTTCTTCGCAGCGGTTGCCGTAGGTTCGGTCACCGCCCCGGCAAGGAGCAATCCGGCCGCCACGCATTCCATTATTTTTTTCATATTATATGTGCGTTAATCCGCCAAGCGCAGCCTGGTGTGGAACACCACAATTTCTATGGAGCTGCCAGACTGGTGTCAATGCCATTCACAGCCAGGCACGGCGAAACTAGCCAAGTCTGACACAAAAAAAACGGAAACCGGCAACGGCTCCCGCTTGGCAAAGTTTTTGCGCGATCAGGCTAAGTGAGCGTGATTTGGTCGCCGGCCTTGAGAGTAACAATGGCCTTCTTCCAGCGCGGTGTGCGACCCTCGTGCCGAGTGCGCTTGCGCCTGAGGCGACCGCTCACATTCATGGTGTTCACACGGTCGACCTTGACCTTGAACAGAATTTCAACGGCACGGCGTATATCATTTTTGTCCGCGCGCGTGTCGGTAACGAGGTGAACCTGTTGGCGGGTTTCCCGGCTCAGGCGCTCGGCGGCGGCATCGTTGTACTCCTGAACAGCCATGACCTTCTCGGTCAGGCGGACGGTTTTTATAACATCAAATGGCCTCATGCTGTTTTACTTGTTCAGGCGTTGTTCAAACTTCTCGTAGGCGTCCCTGGTGAAGACAAGGACATCAGGCCAGAGAATTTCGTAAGTGGTCAGCGAGTCACTCGTGGTGGAGCGAACGCGCTCGATGTTGCGAGCGGACAGCGCAACGTTGTTATCGGCCTCGGCTGTGATCAACACGGCGCTCTTGTACCGGGCGCTAGCCGGTTTCCTGGCGTCGATGCCCAGTGCATTGAGGGTTTTGGCCAGTTGCGCAGTGGCCGGCTTGTCGAGACTCAACTCGTCGAGAATGACGACCTGGCCATCCTTTATGCGCTCGGTAAAAGCCTTGAGCACGGCAAGGTCGCGAACTTTCTTGTTGAGTTTCTTGATGTAAACGCGCGGCTTGGGGCCGTGGGCCACGCCGCCGCCGCGCCAGATAGGGTTGCGCCTGTAACCAACACGGGCACGGCCGGTGCCTTTCTGGCGCCACGGCTTCGCGCCTGTGCCGGCGACCTCGGCCACCGTCTTGGTACAGGCGTTGCCGGAGCGCTGGGCAGCGTTGTAGGCAACGACCGCCTCGTGAACAGCCTGTTGGCCCTTGTCGTCGTCCACGGGTGTGAACTTGGCCTTCAGTTCGCCCCGGTCAGCGCCGCTGGTGTCCTTGATTGCTACTTTCATTCTTTGTATCCTCCGCTGCCTTTACTTGGTTTTTTTGGGCTTTTTCTTGGCCTCGCGAATGACAACGTAGTCGCCGTTTGCGCCGGGGATGGCTCCCTTGACAAGCAGCAAGTTATCATCGGCGTGCACCTGGACGATCTCGAGGTTCTGTACCGTGCGACTGGCCTGCCCCATGTGGCCGGGCATCGGCTTGCCCTTGATCACGAAGCCGGGTGTCGAACCGGCACCAATGGCACCCGGACGGCGTCTCCAGCCGCCGGAACCATGCGAAGCCCGTCCACCGCCAAAGTTCCACCGCTTGACAACCCCCTGAAAACCGCGGCCCTTGGTCTTGGCGATCACGTCCACATAATCACCGGCTTCGAACACGTCAGCCCCGATCGAGTCGCCGGGGTTTACTTCGAGTGAAAAATCGCGAAATTCCCTGATGCGCCGGACGGGAGTGATGGCGCGTGCGTCCCATGCCTTGCGATTGGCCAAGCGATCCTTGCCCTTGACAGTGCGGCCCGGGGAGCGCGACTTGTAGTTCTCCCCACCGTTGTGCGCCTTGAGGTGTCCGCGCTTGGCCAAGTTCAGTCGGTGCTCCTTTTGCCCGTCAAAGCCAAGTTGAACCGCCTCGTAACCATCCTTGTCAGTGGTCTTGCGTTGCAGCACCTGGTTGGGGCCGGCCTGTACGATGGTGACGCTCACGGATTTGCCGTCCTCGGTGTAAAACCGTGTCTGGCCCAGTTTTTTTCCTAACAATCCAACCATGTCTGCCTAAATCTTGATGGTGATGTCGACGCCTGCGGGGAGGTTCAACTTTTTCAACTCGTCCACAGTCTTGGCCGTGGGTTCCATAATGTCTATCAACCGCTTGTGAGTGCGCTGCTCGAACGTCTCGTGTGCCTTTTTGTCGACGTGCGGGGAACGGCCCACAGTAAATCGCTCGATGCGGGTCGGCAACGGGATGGGGCCGGCGACCTGCGCACCGGTGCGCTTGACCGTCTCGACGATGTCGCCGGCCGACTGGTCGATCACCCTGTGATCGTATGCCTTGAGACGAATTCTAATGCGGTTTTTTTGCATGACAGTATACCTTTTAAGTACGCGCCGGTTTCTTGCTGCTTCCGCTGACGATTTCCTCGGCGATGCTGCTCGGCACTTCTTCAAAACTAAATGGCTCCATGGAGTAAGAAGCACGGCCCCTGGACAATGACCGAACAGCCGTTGCGTAACCAAACATCTCGGCCAGCGGCACTTCGCAGATCACGGTGCAGAGCTGCTTCATGTCGGTCTCCATTCCGAGAATTTTGCCGCGGCGCCTGTTCAGGTCGCCCATAATGTCGCCCTGATATTCGTCGGGCGTGACCACCTCGACCTTCATGACCGGCTCGAGCAGGATCAGCTTGGCCTTTTTGCAGGCTTCCTTCAGGGCAAAAATGCCGGCCATCTTGAACGCCAACTCGTTCGAATCGACTTCGTGGTATGAACCGTCGACCACCTCCACCCTGACGTCGACCATCGGGTAGCCGGCCAGCACGCCACCGGCGATCGCTTCCCGGATGCCGGCATTCACTGCAGAGTGATACTCCTTCGGGATGACCCCACCGACGATCTTGTTCTCGATCTCGACCCCCTTGCCGCGCTTGTTGGGCTCAATGTTGATGATGGCATGACCGTACTGGCCACGCCCGCCGGATTGGCGGATAAACTTGCCCTCGCCCTCGGCGGGCGCCGTGATGGCTTCACGGTAGGAAATCTGCGGTACCCCGACGGTGGCCTGCACCTTGAACTCCCGCATCAGGCGGTCGCGGATAATGTCCAGATGCAGCTCGCCCATGCCGGCAATGATCAACTGGCCGGTTTCGTCGTTGGTGAAGACGCGGAAAGTAGGATCCTCCTCAGCCAAGCGCTGCAACGCCTCGGACATTTTATCGCGATCGGCGTTGGAGTTGGGCTCGACCGCCATCGAGATGACCGGCTCGGGGAACGTCGGCGGCTCGAGCATCACGTCGAGCTCCTTGTCGCACAGCGTGTCGCCGGTGGTGACATTACGCAGCCCCACAATCGCAGCGATGTCACCAGAATAAACAGCATTCACGTCGGTGCGCTTGTCCGCCTGAAGCATGATCAGGCGGCTGACACGGTCGCGTTTGCGCGTGCGCGGATTGTAGATGGTGTTACCCTTCTTGAGTTGGCCGGAGTAAACGCGGATAAACACCAGCTTACCCACGAACGGATCGGTCCAGAGCTTGAAGGCGAGCGAACAGAAATTGCCATTGTCATCCGGCTCAACAACGACTTCTGTGGTTTCGTCATCCGCCTCAACTGCCGTTGCGGCGGGAACCTCGACCGGTGAGGGCAGGTAGTCCACCACTGCGTCCATGAGCGGTTGCACCCCCTTGTTCTTGAACGCGGAACCACCCAGGACCGGAACAAATTTCAATTCACACGTCAGGCGACGGATGGCCTTCTTGAGTGTTTCGGGAGCGATTTCACTGTCCTCCAGCACCATCTCAGCCACTTGATCGTCGAGGTTGGACACTGCGTCGATGAGTTGCTCGAAGGCCATCCTGGCCTCATCTCTAAGGTTTTCCGGAATGTCCGTTATGTCATACTTGACGCCGGTTTCATCGGATGGATCGTAAACGATGGCTTTTTGGTTCACGACGTCGATGACACCCCTGAGTTTGTCCTCCGCACCTATAGGAATGCCAACCGGGTGCGCCTCGGCGCCGAGCTTGGTCCGCAGGTCGTTGATGGCTTTGTTAAAATCGGCACCGGTGCGGTCCATCTTGTTGATGAACGCTATACGGGGAACGTTGTACTTGGTGGCTTGACGCCAGACGGTCTCGGACTGGGGCTGCACGCCGGCCACGCCGCAAAAAACAGCCACCGCACCGTCGAGCACGCGCATTGAGCGTTCCACCTCTGCGGTAAAATCCACGTGGCCGGGGGTGTCAATGATGTTGATACGATTGTCGATCCCCGTGAATAGCTTGGCCAAGCCCTCGTCCTCCTGTTTCCAGAAACAGGTGGTGGCGGCTGATGTGATGGTGATCCCGCGTTCACGCTCCTGCTCCATCCAGTCCGTGACAGTGTTCCCGTCGTGAACCTCGCCGATCTTATGCATGAAACCGGTGTAGTAGAGAATCCGCTCCGTAGTCGTGGTTTTGCCGGCATCAATGTGGGCAGCGATACCAATGTTCCGCGTCCGCTCAAGCGTATACTCCCGGTCAGGCGAGTTGATGTTCTTGTCCTGTTCCAATGTGACTATCATTTACTTTGTTGCTAAAAATCCCAGCAAAATACCATCTAAAAAAACCAAACTATTTCAGAGAGCGTCTCATCCGCGTATAAACCGCTGGACGCTGACAACCTGGCCGAGCGCTTGGCCAAGCCGACTCTTCTTTCCTACCAACGGAAGTGCGCAAAGGCCTTGTTGGCCTGGGCCATCTTGTGCATCTCGTCTCTCTTCCGGATGCAGCTACCCTGGCCTTCACTGGCATCCCTGATCTCAGTAGCCAGGGCATCCCTCATTGGTACTCCCTTCCGGGCCTTCGAAAAACTCACCATCCAGCGCAACGTCAGAGCCGTCTGACGGCTGCCACTAATCTCGAGCGGTATCTGATAAGTCGCCCCGCCGACACGCCGCGACTTGACCTCGAGCCGGGGCCGGGCATTGCCAACGGCGCGTTCCAAAATTTCCAATGGGTCGCTCCCCTGCTTTTCCGCAGCCAACTTGTCGAACGCACCGTAAATGATTTTTTCTGCCACACTTTTCTTCCCCTGCCGCATGGTGAAATTCACCAGCAGGGTGACCAACCTGCTCCCGTAACGGGAGTCCGGCTGTACTTCACGTTTTTCTGCTCTTCTACGGCGTGCCATGGCTGGTTAAATAAGTTCCTTCCCTCACTGAAATTATTTCTTACCCGCCTTGGGGCGCTTGACCCCGTACTTGGAGCGGCTGCGGCGGCGCTTCTCAACTCCGGTGGCATCCAGAGCGCCACGTACCACATGGTAACGCACACCCGGAAGATCCTTCACCCGCCCGCCCCGAATCAGGACAATTGAATGCTCCTGCAAGGTATGTCCCTCGTCTGGGATGTAGGCAATCACCTCGAACCCGTTAGTCAAACGCACCTTGGCTACCTTCCGCATGGCCGAGTTCGGTTTCTTGGGTGTTCGAGTGTACACCTGCAGGCAAACCCCCCGTTTGAACGGACAATTCTCCAGTGCCGGGGAGGTGGTCTTGGATTTCACCTTTACCCGGCCTTTTCGGACCAATTGATTAATTGTCGGCATTAAAAAAACGTTGAAGAGGCGCTTCTCAAGCGCCCATCCCGTTCAAAGGGGCGCGGAGACTATCAAAAACCAATTCTGATGCAACAGGTTTTTTGAACATTTTACAGAGTAATTTATCCGCCCAGCCTACCCAAGCAGCGGGTTGTCAAAAATGGGCTCCTCCTTCTCCTCTTCCTCGCTTGGGGCATCGGCGATTTCCTCAGTCATCGGTTTCAGTCGAACGTTGCGATGCAACTCGGCACCCGTCCCTGCTGGAACGATGTGCCCCATGATGACGTTTTCCTTGAAACCACGAAGGGTGTCGATTTTACCGAGTGTGGCCGCATCAGTCAGCACACGGGTGGTATCCTGGAAAGAGGCCGCACTCAGGAAGCTCTCTGTCTCAAGCGATGCCTTGGTGATACCCAGCAACACGGGTTGACCCTCGGCAGGCTGGCCACCCATTTTCTCGATCTTCTCGTTCTGCGACTCGAAGGTAAGTTTCTCCACCTGTTCTCCCCATAGAAAGGTGGTGTCGCCCGGTTCGGTGATACGGACTTTGCGCAACATCTGCCGGGAGATGGTCTCGATGTGCTTGTCGTTGATTGTCACGCCTTGGAGCCGGTAAACTTCCTGAACTTCGTTCACCAAATGGTCCTGCAGTGCCTGCGGACCGCAAACTTCAAGTATCTCGTGTGGATTAACAGGACCCTCGGTCAACTGCTGGCCCTTCTTAAGCATGTCACCCTTGAAAACAATGACATGTTTGCCGATCGGGATGAGATGCTCTTCCTCCTCCCCGGATTCCACATCGCGGATGATGATCGAGCGCTTGCCTCGAACGGTTGCCCCGAAATCCACAACACCATCGATTTTTGAAATCTCCGAACCGTCCTTCGGTATGCGCGCTTCAAACAACTCTGCGACTCTCGGAAGACCACCTGTAATGTCCCTTGTCTTGGCAGCCTGACGAGGCGTCTTGGCAATCAGGCTTCCGGCGACAATGCTATCGCCTTCGCCAACGACAATATGAGCACCGGAGGGAATTGGATAATTGGCAATAGCCTCGCCCTTGCTGCTCTCGACAATCACCTGCGGATGCAAATCCTCCTTGTAATCGATGACAACCAATGATTTTTGGCCGGTGGCTTCGTCGTCCTCATGCTTGATCGTCACCCCGTCAATAATATCGTGGAACTTAATTCGGCCCGGTTTCTCGGTGATAATGGGGGCATTGTAGGGATCCCACTGGACGAAAACCTGCCCTTTCTTGACCTTCTCACCCTCGGGAACGGCAATGACCGAACCGATGACCACATTGTAGCTTTCCAGTTCGCGGCCGTCCTTCTCATCCACAATCAAGATCGTCCCATTTTTGTTGAGTACGATGCTGTTTTTATCCTCCAACTCCACCGCGCGGATATCCTTAAACTTCACAATGCCATCAACACGTGCCTCGATTTGGGGCTGCTTGAACACGGCTGAGGCGGTTCCCCCGATGTGGAAGGTGCGCATCGTCAACTGAGTGCCGGGTTCACCGATGGACTGGGCGGCAATGATACCAACCGCCTCTCCCAATTGAGCCATGACACCTGTGCCAAGGTTAATGCCATAACATTTTTGGCAAACACCGCGCTTTGATTCACACGTCAGCACAGAACGGAGCTTGACCCGCTCAACACCGGCATCGTCAATTATATTGGCGTGGGCCTCGTCAATGACCTGGCCGGATTCACAGAGGTACTCGTCCGGGTTCACCGGGTTGAGGATATCCTCTGCGCCTGTCCGGCCTACCAAACGGTCCTTGAGTGGGACAACCTCGTCCTCGCCCTCGTAAATGGCTTGGCGCCATATTCCGTTGGTGGTTCCGCAGTCCAGTTCCCTAATGACGATGTCCTGTGACACATCCACCAGTTTCCGGGTCAGGTATCCTGAGTCGGCCGTTTTCAGGGCCGTGTCGGCCAAGCCCTTTCTGGCGCCGTGTGTTGAGATGAAGTAATCCAACACGGTCAAACCCTCACGGAAATTAGCCAGGATAGGTTTTTCGATGATATCCCCCGACGGCTTGGCCATGAGGCCGCGCAAACCGGACAACTGGCGAACCTGTTGGCGATTGCCGCGGGCACCCGAGTCAACCATCAACCAGACCGGGTTGAACTCGTCACTACCATGGTTGTCATCCAGCACCTTCAGCATTACGTCTGCAATCTGGTCAGTGCAATGGGTCCAGATGTCGATGATCTTGTTGTAGCGCTCACCAGGCGTGATGACACCCCGACGATACTGCTTGTCCACATCGACAATTTGTTTCTCGGCCTTCTCGATCTCCTTGGATTTTTCCTTCGGAATGATCATGTCGTGCATCCCCATGGAGATGCCGGACTTCGTTGCCGCAGCAAAGCCAAGCTGCTTGAGATTATCCAGCACACGAACCGTTTCGTCCTGACCGCAGAGGCGATAGCAATTCCAGATGATGTCCCCAAGCACACCCTTGTTCACAATTATATTTGGGAACCCAATCGCCTCCGGCCAAATTTCACTGAATACAACCCGGCCAACAGTGGTTTCGATGATCTTCTTTTCCTTGTCTCCGTATGGGGAAGAATCTTTCCCAAGATCGGGGTTGGCCAAGCGGACTACATCGTGAATCTTCAACTCGCCGTCGTCGTACGCAAACAGCACCTCCTCCTTGGATCCGAACAAGCGCACTGCCTTCTGTTTTTTGCGAACCACCTTGCGCGGCTTGGCTGTAAAGTAATAACAGCCCAAGGCTATATCCTGGGACGGGGTAATGATCGGCTTACCGCTTGAAGGCGAAAAAATATTGTTGGTCGCCATCATCAAGTGGCGCGCCTCCAACTGGGCCTCAACAGAGAGAGGCACGTGTACTGCCATTTGGTCACCATCGAAGTCCGCGTTGTAGGCACTGCATGTCAGAGGATGAAGGCGAATGGCCTCGCCCTCGATCAGGGTCGGCTCGAAAGCCTGGATGGAAAGGCGGTGAAGCGTTGGAGCACGGTTCAACAGAACCGGGTGCTCTTTGGTTACTTCCTCAAGCACGTCCCAAACTTCGGGTGTCTTGCGCTCGATCAGTTTTTTGGCAGAACGAACGGTATGCACATAACCAAGATCCTTGAGCCGTCGGATGATGAAGGGCTCGAACAATATCAGCGCCATCTTCTTCGGTAGACCGCACTGGTGAAGTTTCAGTTCCGGACCGATCACGATCACTGAGCGACCGGAATAATCCACACGCTTGCCGAGTAAGTTTTGGCGGAAACGGCCACTCTTGCCCTTCAGCATGTCACTCAATGACTTGAGAGCGCGATTGCCGGCACCTGTAACGGGACGACCGTGACGGCCGTTGTCAAACAAGGCATCAACCGCTTCCTGCAACATACGTTTCTCGTTCCGGATGATGACCTCCGGTGTCTTGAGGGCCAAAAGGTTCTTCAACCGGTTGTTGCGGTTGATGACGCGGCGGTACAGGTCGTTCAGGTCGGACGTAGCAAACCTGCCACCCTCGAGTGGAACCAAGGGACGCAGATCCGGCGGAATCACTGGCAACACGGTCAGCACCATCCACTCCGGACGGCTCTTGGACTTAAGGAAGCCCTGGTAAACTTTGATGCGCTTGGCCAATTTCTTGCGAATCTGCTTGCTGCGCGTCTGGGTCATGGCGAACTGCAATTGATCAATGCCCGCATCGAGGTCGATGGCGGCCAAGGCGTCGTGAACCCCTTCAGCGCCAATCTTCGCCACGAAGGCTTCCGGCCCATAGGTTTCCTTGGCATCGCGAAACTCCATTTCCGTGAGGAGCTGGTGTTTTTCCAACGGCGTGTCACCGGGATCCACCACGAGATAATCCTCGTAGTAAATGACCCGCTCAAGGTTTCGCGCAGTGACATCCATCACCAGTCCAATGCGGGAGGGCATGCACTTGAAAAACCAGATATGAGTCACCGGCACTGACAACTCGATGTGTCCCATTCGTTCGCGCCGTACGCGTGCCTGCGTCACCTCAACACCACAACGGTCGCAGACTACGCCGCGATGCTTGATGCGCTTGTACTTGCCGCAGGAACATTCCCAGTCCTTGACCGGGCCGAAAATACGCTCGCAAAAAAGCCCGCCCTTCTCCGGCTTGAATGTACGGTAGTTGATGGTCTCGGGGTTTTTGACCTCACCCTTGGACCACGAACGGATGGACTCAGGGGAAGCCACGGCGATAGCGATGTGATCCACGTGATTGACCCTGTCGAGTCCGAGCAACTCTCGTGAGGATTCTGCTGTGTTAATCATCTTTAAATTCCAGTGTTTAAGTTGTTAAGGTTATCCGCCCAGCAACAGGTTTGGGCGGGAACTTTCCTCCTTGGCCTGAACCACCGGATTGGTGTAACTGACAGTCACATTCAGGCCAAGCGACTGCATTTCCTTGACCAAAACATTGAACGATTCCGGCACGCCGGCCTCCAGTGCGTGGTCTCCCTTGACCAATGCCTCATAAATCCGGGTGCGCCCCTGGACATCGTCTGATTTTACAGTGAGCAGTTCCTGCAACATGTAGGAGGCACCGTAGGCCTCCAATGCCCACACCTCCATCTCGCCGAAGCGCTGCCCCCCGTATTGGGCCTTGCCCCCAAGCGGCTGCTGGGTAACCAGCGAGTACGGACCAACGGCACGGGCATGTATCTTGTCCGCCACCAAATGGCCAAGCTTCAGCATGTAGGTGTACCCGACAACCGTTTCCTGATCGAACGGCTCCCCTGTATGGCCATCATAAAGCCGGGCTTTGCCGTGAGCCGGCAGCCCAGCTTCCACGAGGTAGTCCTTGATGCGATCCTCCTTAATGCCATCAAAAACCGGTGTGGCAATCTTGATCCCGAGTTTCTCCGCCGCCCAGCCGAGATGGGTCTCGAATACCTGGCCAATATTCATGCGGGAAGGCACACCCAGGGGATTGAGAATGAAATCCACCGGGGTTCCATCCTCGAGGTAAGGCATATCTTCCTCGGGAATGATCTTGGCCACGACACCCTTGTTGCCGTGGCGACCCGCTACCTTGTCGCCCACCGACAGCTTGCGCTTGGATGCGATAAAAACCCTTACCGACTTGATCACACCCGAGTCGATCTCATCACCTGCAGCCACGCGCCCTGCCTGTTCCTTGTGCTTGGCCTTTAGGTCGTCAAACTTCTTGGTAAAGCCCCCGATAATCTCTAGAATCTTGTTCTTGATCGGCGAAGGATCGATGGAGATCTGGTCATAGACCTGTGACAGCTTGCGAAGCAGTGTCTTTGTGATTTTTCGATTGGCAGGGATGATGACATCTCCTGTCTCGGAATTCGTCACATCCAGCGGGATTTTCTCGCCCAGGAGGATGTTGCTCAAGTTTTCAGTCAACTGCTCGTGAAGGCTGTTGAGTTCCTTCTTGTAGTCGTCCTCAAGCTGCTTGGCCTGTTTCTTGGCCTCGATTGCGGCAGACTTGACCCCTTTGTCGCTTTCCTTCTTGGATGAGACTTTCACTCCCATCACCTTGCCGAACACGCCTGATGGCACTTTCAGTGAGGAGTCTTTCACGTCGGCAGCCTTCTCCCCAAAAATGGCTCTCAGGAGGCGTTCTTCCGGGGCCAGTTCGGTTTCGCTCTTGGGTGTTATTTTGCCCACTAGGATATCTCCCGGTCCGACCTCGGCACCGACCCGAATGACGCCATCCACGTCGAGGTTGCTCAGGGCTTCCTCGCCAAGGTTGGGTATGTCCCGCGTGATTTCCTCCGGGCCAAGCTTGGTGTCACGGGCGTTGACCTCGTACTCGCCGATGTGGATCGACGTGAAAACATCATCCTTAACAATGCGCTCACTGATACAGATTGCATCCTCGAAATTATACCCGTTCCAAGGCATGTAGGCGACCAACACATTCTTCCCGATGGCCAGTTCCCCATTGTCGGTGCAGGGACCATCCGCAATCGCTTCGCCCTCCTTGACCCTGTCCCCAACGGAAACCAAGGTCTTCTGGTTAATACAAGTGCCGGCATTGGACCGGTGATACTTGCGCATCGCGTACACCCAGCACCCTTCCTCCGGCCGGTGTTTTATCTTGCGCCGGCTCTCGGGAAGGTTGCCCGTCTTGGTGATCACTATTTCGTCCGCAGTCACAGAGGCCACCACCCCGTTCGCCTCGGCCTTGACCAGTGCGTGCGAATCCCGTGCCACCTTGGTCTCCATCCCCGTGGCGACGAGCGGCGACTCGGTGGTCAACAACGGAACGGCTTGGCGCTGCATGTTCGACCCCATCAAGGCCCGGTTAGCATCATCATGCTCCAGGAAGGGTATCAGGCTTGCCGCCACGGACACCAGTTGCTTGGGCGACACGTCCATGTAATTGACCTTGTCCCCCGGCATGTCAACAAAGTCCGCCCGGAAGCGGCAGGCCACCTGTTCGGTGGTGAACTTGCCATTGTTGTCAATCGGCTGGTTTGCCTGGGCAATGAAGTACTTCTCCTCAACGTCGCCGGTCAGGTAATCGACTTTGTTGGTCACTTTACCCTTCACCACCTTGCGGTAGGGACTCTCGATAAAACCAAAATCGTTCACCCGGGCAAACGTGGCCAAGCTGGCAATCAATCCAATGTTGGGGCCTTCCGGCGTCTCCACCGGACAAATACGGCCGTAGTGGGAGGGGTGAACATCCCGGACCTCAAACCCGGCGCGTTCACGGGACAAACCGCCCGGACCAAGTGCAGAGAGGCGACGCTTATGGGTCAACTCTGCCAGCGGGTTGATCTGATCCATGAACTGAGATAACTGGCTCCGGCCAAAAAAGTCCCGCACGACGGCGGACAAGGCCTTAGGGTTGATCAGCTTGGCCGGGGTCATGGTATCCAGTTCCTGGTCAAACAGCGTCATGCGCTCCTTAACCAAGCGCTCCGTTCGGGCCAAGCCGACCCGGCACTGGTTGGCCAGGAGCTCGCCCACGGTGCGGATGCGGCGGCTGCCCAAGTGATCAATGTCGTCAATTGTGCCATCCCCCAGCTTAAGACGAAGAAGGTACTTAGTTGCCTCGACCAAATCTTCCTTCATCAGCGTACGGGAGCCGTCAACACCCTTGAGGTCGAGCTTCTGGTTGATCTTGTAACGGCCCACACGGCCTAGGTCGTAGCGCTTGGGATCGAAGAACAAACGCTTGACCAAGGCGCGAGCGTTGGCAGGAGTCGGCGGATCGCCGGGCCTTAACCGCTTGTAGATTTCCTTGAGGGCATCCTCCTCGTTATGGGCCGGATCTTTGGCCATGCAGCGAATAATCAGCCCGTCGTCGCTCGACACATCCACGATCTGGATTTTCTTGACGCCCAACTCACGCACCCGCTTGACCACCGCCTTGGACAACGGCTCGAACGCGCGCGCCACCACGATACCCTTCTCCGGCTCCACAAGGTCGGTGATTAACACCTTGTTACCGAGGTCATCCATTTTCTCAGCTGTTCTGGTGGTGACCTCTTTAATACTGTAGAAGGTGTTCAGCAGGGATGCATCACTGCTGGTGTCCTCCCCTTCCAGAAAGTTGATGGCCCGCAAGAAGGTGGTGATCAGAAATTTGCGGCGGCGCTTTTTCCGGTCGAGATAGACATACAGCATGTCGTTGGTGTCAAACTGCGCCTCAAACCAGGAACCCCGGTCCGGAATGATCCGGAAGGAGAACAGCATCTTGCCGTTCGGATGCCGGGAAGACTCGAAGGCAACACCCGGTGACCGGTGCAACTGGCTCACGATCACGCGCTCGGCCCCATTAATGACAAAGCTGCCCTGCGGGGTGATGAGCGGTACCTCGCCCATGAACACTTTTTCCTCCTTGGTACCTTTTTGATCCTTCAGTCGGAAGATGACGTGGAGCGGCGCGCCGTAGGTCTGGCCCTCATCGATACACTTGAGCCAGTCCATCTTGGGCGCGCCTATCTCATAGTGGCAGTACTTTAAAACGACTTTCTCGTCGTAGCTCGTAACCGGGAATATTTCGTTAAACACCGCCTCCAGACCGGTGTTCTCACGTTTTCCGGGACTGAGCTCCGCCTGCAGGAACTCGTGATACGAGTCCACCTGAATTTCAATCAGGTTGGGTGGAGAAATGATTTCCTTGATGTTGCCGAAGTTGATGCGGCCGTTCGCTTTGTTAGGCATCGATTATGTCGAGATTTGTCAGGGCCGGTCGGTTACCGGGAGATTCATAAACACATACAGAAACAAGCAACACGCTCCCCAACTTACGCGGGGGGGCGTATCCACTCTTAATAGACAGTCGGTTCTTAAAACCGTTTGAATAAATATTTATTCCCAAAAGCAGGAAACGCATTGGCCAAGGGGCGTTGCCGCCCCCGGGGCCAAATGCTGTTACTTGAGTTCGACGGCTGCGCCAGCCTCCTCAAGTTTTGCCTTGGCGGCTTCGGCCTCATCCTTGGGCACGCCTTCCAAGACCGGTGTCGGGGCACCTTCAACCAGACCCTTCGCCTCGGCCAAGCCCAAACCGGTCTTGACAGCACGTACGGCCTTGATGACCTGAATTTTCTTGCCGCCGTCACTCACCAGGACGACATCAAACTCAGTTTTCTCCTCAGCCGGGCCGGCATCCGCGCTTTCACCACCGCCTGCAGCCGCAACCGCAACCGGGGCAGCAGCACTGACACCCCATTTTTCTTCCAGTTCCTTGACCAGTTCAGCGGCCTCAAGGACCGTCAAACCGCTCAACTGTTCCACTATTTTTGCTATGTCTGCCATTGTTTTATTAGTTTCTTCGCCCCCGGAGCCCCGGGGATTTAAGTGCGCAGACCGCGCACCGACGAGTTACTGTTGTTTTATCCTCCACGGCTTTGTGCGTGGAAAAAATCCAAATTTTATCATGCTTCGTTTTCGCTAAACTTGGCCCGGACAATCCTTGCCAGGCTCACGCCTGGCTCAGCTAAGGTCCGTACCAGTTGCCCGGCCGGTGCTTGCAGCGTGCCCAGCAGCTTGGCCCGCATCCCGTCCAGCGACGGCAGGTCGGCCAGCGTCTTGATCTGGTCCGCGTCGAGCCGGTCATTGTCAAGAAAACCAAAATACCATTCCAACTTGTCAAATTCTGCGTTGAAATTTTTCAGCATTTTTGCCGCGCCGGTGATCTCTCCCTCGCCGGTGACCGCCGCCAGTTGGCCTGTCAGCGCTTGGCCAAGGTCTTCGATCCCGGCTTCCTTGGCCGCCGCCTTGAATATGGAGTTCTTGAAGACATGCACCTCGGCACCGGCACCGGCCAGGCGATTGCGCAATTCCTCAAACTGGGCAACCTTCAACCCCTCGTAGTTCACCACGATGAAGTAAGGGCTAGCGTTCAGTCGTTCGACGTACTCTTTTGTGATTAGCTTCTTTTCTTCACGCATCTGTCTTCCTTTCGTTTCCAGGTCAGGCGGCCTTCAGGATTTCACGTAAATCCAGCGGTATCCCTGGGCTCATGGTTGAGGAAAGCACGCAGTTTTCGATGTAACGGCCCTTGGCCGCTGACGGCTTGGCCCTGAGGATAGCGTTGATGATGGTTTGTGCATTTTCCGCAATCTGATCCGGCTTGAAGGAGGCCTTCCCGGCCAGGACCTGAATGTTAGCTCCCTTGTCGAGTTTATACTCCACCCGGCCGGCCTTGACCTCCTGGACGGCCTTGGCGGTGTCATCTGTCACGGTACCGATCTTGGGATTGGGCATCAGTCCGCGAGGCCCGAGAACCCGGCCCAGTTTGCGCACTTCGCCCATGGCCTCAGGAGTGGCTATGGCCACGTCGAAACCGGTCCAGCCGCTGGTCACTTTCTCGATGTATTCCTCAAAGCCAACGTATTCCGCCCCGGCCTTCTTGGCGGCTTCCAGCGCACCGACTTCCTTGGCAAAAACAAGGACCTTGACCTCCTTGCCACTCCCGTGGGGCAAGCGCACGGTACCTCGGATCATCTGATCCGTCTTGCGCGGGTCGATGGTCATCTTGAATGCCAGCTCGACCGACTCGTCAAACTTGGCCTTGGGGAACTTGCCAACCAAGTCGGCCGCCTCGGCAACGGAGTATCGTTTGCCGGGCTCCACCAGTTCCAGTGCTTTCTTGTATCGCTTACTTATTTTTCTGGGCATTGTCTTGCGCGCGGTGCAATCGGGCCGCGAGGCCCTCCCGCTTTTGTGATTAATTCACGACCTCAAGCCCCATCGATCGGGCGGTGCCAGCGATCATGTTGGCCGCCATCTCCGGGTCGCGGGCATTCAAATCCTCCTTCTTGGCCTCGACGATCTCGAGCAACTGGGCCTTGGTGACTGTACCGACCTTGGTCTTGTTCGGTTCGCCCGAGCCTGAGGCGATTCCCGCCGCCTTTTTCAGCAGCACCGCCGCAGGTGGCGATTTGGTGATAAAACTGAAGGACTTGTCACTATAAACCGTGATCACCACCGGGATGATCAGGCCGGCCTTGTCCTTAGTCACCGCGTTGTATTGCTTGCAGAATTCCATGATGTTCACGCCCTGTTGGCCCAGGGCGGGGCCAACCGGCGGGGCGGGGTTCGCCTGGCCCGCCGGGATCTGCAACTTAATATAGCCTGAAATTTTCTTTGCCATTGTTCTTTTTTTCTACCTTTTAAAACTTGCCGCTTGGCAAGCGCTCCGCGCCTAGCCCTTATCAACCTCCCAATATTCGACATCCACCGGTGTGTTCCGGCCGAAAATATTGACGGTCACCTTGAGTCTCCCCTTTTCAGGATCAACTTCCTCCACGATACCGTTGTTTCCCTCAAACGCGCCGTGGTTTATTTTCACGGTTTCACCCACTTCAAACTCAACCTTGGGCCGCTCCAAATCTTCGGAGTCGGCGATTCGGTTCTTGATGTCCTCGATTTCGGCATCCGGGGTCGGTTCCGGCTGGTCGCCTCCGACAAACCCAATCGCCCCCGGCGTGTCCTTGATAAAGTTCATCGGCTCAGAGATGATCTTGTGATCCTCATCACGAAGTCGAATATGGATGAACACGTAGCCCGGGAAGAGCTTTTTTGTGGACACCTTCTTCTCGCCGCCGCGCACATCTACCACCTTTTCCTTGGCCATGAACACCTCGTTGATATTCTCACCCATCTCCTCCACACCAGTGCGCTTACTGATGCTGTCGAGCACCTTTTGTTCCTGCCCAGATAAAGTATGAATGATGAACCACTCGTGTGCCATAATGGGTCAACTCAGCCTGCACCACCACCACCAAGCCATTTCAGGAGGAAATCCTGAATCAGGAGGCCACCCAGGAGCCAATCTGCCAGAAACGTGAACGTACCCAGCATCGCCACCGCCACGAGCACCATCCAGGTGGAGCCACGGAGTTCCTCGCGATTCGGCCAGGAGCACTTCAACAATTCCTCCCGGGTCTGCAAAAAGAAAACACGGATGCGATCGAGCCAGCCAAGCTTCTTGGCGATCACCAGGATGACCAGTAGAACAACTCCCCCGATGATCCAGTCAAGTGGCAACGGACTGCCGATCGTCGAGCCGGCATCGGGC
>CAJWPV010000002.1 GCA_913045395.1 uncultured Verrucomicrobiota bacterium
CGAGCTGATCGAAACCGCTAAGTAATTGGTCTTTTAGGGGTTTTTATATTCCCAAACAATACTTGACTCAATCAGTCGGGATTCTAGTTTCCCCTCGTCATGAAACTGTCCCAACGAGGAGAGTATGCTTTGCGCGCATTGTTGGTCATGGGAATGAACCACGGCCCCGGTGTGATTCGAATTAAGGATATTGCGCAGCAGCAGAATATTCCACGCCGGTTTCTGGAGCAGATTCTCAACGATTTGAAGTCGGCTGGTTTTGTGCAAAGCAAGCGTGGCGTGGCCGGTGGCTACAGGCTGCAGCGCGGGCCGGGTGAGATTTCGCTCGCCGATATTATCCGGCACTTGGAGGGGCCGTTGGCTCCCGTGGGGTGCGTGAGTGTGAATTATTATCAGCGCTGTTCCTGTCCCGACGAGGGCAAATGTGCGATTCGCAGCGTGATGCAGGAGGTGCGCGATGCCATCGTAGGCGTGTTGGAAGGGGTGACGGTGGCGCATTTGTGCGATCGTGTGCGCGATCTCCAGGGGCCGCTGGAAAATCCATTAGACTACGTGATTTAAGCAGATTTTTCTAGTAATCTTGGCCAAGCGCGGTTGGGTGGCCGGTTAACAGGGGTATGTATCACCTAGAGAAAGATGACGAAACCGACTGGTAATTTATCTTTCCCAATTGTTCAAGATCTGGAAGTTTCTCCTCGTATCTCTAATATCCTTGTTTTGTCTAAAAACGAAATACGTGGATTTACCCTGATTGAGTTGCTGGTGGTGATCGCCATCATAGCCATCCTGGCTGCGTTGCTGTTGCCGGCCCTGGCCAAGGCCAAGCGCAAGGCCAAGCAGATTGGGTGCGTTTCAAACCATAAACAGTATGGAATCGCCATCATTGCCAACGCCTCGGACAACGATGAGAAGATCATGAGTATGGTGCAGCAATGGGGCAAGGTGCATTATCCGATGTACATCCGGTTCACTAACGAGGAGCAGTCTGAGCCGCGGGAGTGGGCGGTCAACGAGATTGAGCCCTACCTCCAGTCGTTCAACATGACCAACGAGAACGTCTATGGTGTTACGATGTGCCCGGAGATTGATGCCACGAAAATGAACGCATGGCTTAAGCAGGTGAACTTCAGGCAATACAATTTCCTTGAGTACCAATACGCTTATTGGGGGCGTGTGGATGTTGCGCACAAGGTGAATGCTGGTCAAATCAGGGGCACTGCGATGCAGGACCTGACAGCCAACAGCCTTGAATCCAATCGTCTGCTCATGAGCGATATCCTCGAGTTCGACGGTGATGGCTGGCGGTACAACCATGGCCCGGCTGGCTGGGCCTACAATGAAAACTTCCCGGGCATGCCTAGGGACCGGGGGAAGGTGCCGAACATCGACGGCATCAATATGCTTTTTGGGGATGGCCATGTGAAGTGGAAGAAGAAGTCTGAGTTTCTGCACCTGTCCAAAATGTACCTCTGGAGCCGTTACCCGGGCGGTGCGATTGCCCACGGGGACTCTTTTTATTACTAATCCAAATTGGCTATCGGTAAAAAATCCAAAAATGAAACCCATGTGTTATAAAGTGAGTATTACCATAAACAGCATTTAACTTCATAGTTTTGTCTAAAAACAAAATACGGGGATTTACCCTGATTGAGTTGCTGGTGGTGATTGCGATCATAGCCATCCTGGCTGCGTTGCTCTTGCCGGCCCTAGCCAAGGCTAAGCGCAAGGCCAAGCAGATCGGGTGCGTTTCCAACCATAAACAGTACGGAATTGCTATCATTGCCAACGCCTCGGACAATGATGAGAAGATCATGCGAATGGTGCAGCAATGGGGCAACGTGCATTACCCGAACTACATACGATTCACCAATGAAGGCCAAGCGGATCCACAGGAGTGGGCTGTGAACCAAATCCAGCCGTATTTGGAGTCGTTCAACATGGCCAATGAGAACGTATACGGTGTAGCGATGTGTCCGGAGATTGATGCCGCGAAAATGAACGCGTGGCTTAAGCAGGTGAACTTCAGGCAATTCAATTTCCTTGAATACCAATACACCTACTGGGGGCGTGTGGACGTTGCGCACAAGGTGAATGCCGGCCAAATCAGGGGCACTGCGCTGCAGGACCTGACCGCCAACAGCCTTGAATCCAGCCGTCTGCTCATGAGCGATATTCTCTATTACGACGCCTCCGATCGTGCCTGGCGCTACAACCACGGTCCGGCCGGTTGGTCGTATAACGAAAATTTCCCGGGCATGCCTAGGGACAGGGGCAGGGAGCCAAACATTGACGGCATCAATATGCTCTTCGGCGACGGCCATGTGAAGTGGAAGAAGAAGTCTGAGTTTCCGCACCTGTCCAAGATGTACCTCTGGAGCCGCTACCCGGGCGGTGCGATCGCCCACGGAGACTCATTTTATTACTGATCTAATTCACGAACCCATTTTTTCAAGACCAAGTACAACCAAAAACATGAAAAACAAAAAACTCAGGAACGCAGCGATGGCCGGTTTTTCGGCCATCCTGTTATGGAGCCTTCCGGCTGTGGCGCAAATCGATGAGGGGTTGGTGGCCCACTACAATTTCGAGAATGCGAATGACCTTGGCAAGGATGCCATCGGCCACGGTCCCACCCTGGAGATTGCCGGCGAGGGTGGCGCAGAGGCTATCGATGGCATCAAGGGCAAGGCGTTGGAACTGGACGGCTTCACCTGGCTTGAGTCGTACGAAGCCGATGCCATTGTGACGGGTGAGACCTTCAGTTGGTCCCTCTGGTACAAGGCGGGTGAGGACAGGGAATCGTCCGGCGGGATTATCTCCAAATCGCCGGACGGGTGGGCTCCCGGCGCCAAGGCGCTTTTCAAGGGTGAGGGTGATGATTTCCTCGGCTTTGACGTTGGTTGGGTCGGAGCCGCCGAGCATGAGGGTGAAGTGTTTGACGATGACTGGCATCACGTGGTGATCACCTGCGAGTTTTTCGAAGAGGAGGATGGCGAAGAGGTCATTGAATTGGCCTATCTCGCCATGTACGTTGATGGTGCATGGGCCGGCGAATTGGAAGAGGAAGCTGAGGCTTTTGGTGAGCCAGAGGAATCCGTCTTTCGGATTGGCTCAGGTTCTCCCGGCGACGATGCTGATGAGGAATCGGAGCCGTTCCCTGAGATCCCATTTTTCTCCGGCATGATCGACGAGGTGCGCATTTACAATCGTGTCCTGGAGGAGGAGGATGTTATTGAGTTACTCAAGGATGGTCTTGGAGAACTGCCCAAGCCTGAGATCGTTGGCCAACCAGCGGACGCCCGGGGCATTGCAGGTCGTTCAGCGATATTGAGCGTCGAGGCGGAAGGTATCCTTTTGAGCTATCAGTGGTTCAAGGGCGATGCCGAGATCGAAGAGGCTGACGGGCCAAGCCTGTTGCTGGAGGACTTGAGCGCCGAGTCTGCGGGCGAGTACAAGGTGGTTGTTAGTAACGATTCCGGCGAAGTGACCAGCGAGGTGGCCAATCTCACAGTCATAGATGAATGGTCGGCAGAGATCGGTTTGGTTGCCCACTTCAAGTTCGAGGATGAGGAAGATGCCGGAAAGGATTCCTCCGGCAACGATAACAATATTTTTGACGAGGGAGTGGTTTTGGCCGAGGGCATTAAGGGTCAGGCTCTGTTGCTTGAGCGTGACTCCCGGTTGAGCGACCTCGACGAGGAATTCGAGTTGAATACCCACGCCAGCTTCACCTGGACGGCGTTCATCAAGACTGAGGATGATGGTGGACTTATAGCCAAGTCTCCCGAGAACTGGAGCCCGGGCTCGAAGGCCATTTTCGTGCGCGAAGGCGTGCTGGGGTTTGACACCGGTTGGATTGGCGACATCAACGGCGAGACCGAGTTGATCGACAACAAGTGGCACCACGTGGCTATTGTCGTCGAGGCTGGGGAAGAAGAGGATGCCATCACACTGTATGTTGACGGCAACGAGGATGGTTTCAGCGACGGCATGGACATGGCCTGGGAGGATGACCCGGGTGTTTTGTCCATCGGTTTTAGCAGTGGTGACTTTCCTTTTGAGGAAGAGCCGGAGTTGAACTGGTTCGGTGGTCAGATCGATGAGGTGCGTGTATACAATCAGCCACTGATTCAGGAGGATATCATCACGTTGATGATCGAGGACGGTGGTCAGATTCAGGCTCCTGCTATTGTTGACCATCCGGTGGACGCTTCCGCTACCGAAGGCCGCAGTGCCCGGTTCCGGGTCACTGCCACCGGTACCGGTGTTCAGTATCAATGGAAGAAGAACGGTGAAGACATTGAGGACGCTAACGAGGCGACGTTAAAGGTTAAGGCGACCAAGGAGAACGAAGCCTCCTACTCGGTGGAGATCTTCAGTGAGTACTCTGAGGTTCGACTGACAAGTGAGTCTGCGATGTTGAAGGCGACACCACGTCCGGTGTTTGGTGGTGGCGAATTGGCGCACGTGGCTGAGTTCCTCGAGAGCTACTGGAATTTCGACAGTGAAGAGGATGGCATTGTTGCGGATCAAATTCCGAACTCAACCCACGCTGGTGAACTGCGTGACGGCGCTGAGTTGAGCGAGGAAGGCGAGGGCTACGGTGGGAAGGGACGTGCGCTGGATCCTTCCGCCGAGGAGAATGCCCATATGCTCGCGGCGGATGCCGAGAGTTATGACTTTAACTCATCCTGGACTTGGACTGCTCGCGTGAAATTGGATGACATACCCGAATCCGGCGATGAAGTTGGCTCAGGTATCTTCGGCCGTTCGCCGGCGGATACAGGCCATAATAATGGTTCGAAAGTGATGTTCTTCAACGGCATGCGATTGGGTTTCGACACGGGTTGGGTCGGTGGTTTAATCACCGAGACCGAAGGGGAGTTGGATACTTGGATGCAGATCACGATGAGCTATGACTCGGAGGAACAGGTAATCGCTATGTATCTCAACGATGAAGTGGTGATTTCTGAAGAAGGCGAAGAAGTGATCGACTTTGAGTTTGAAGTGAACGAATTCCCTGAAGACGAAGAGTTTGAGGGCGGTTTTGTGAACACTGGTTTTCGCGTGGGTTCCGGTGCGAATAATTTCTACAACTCACCGTTCCCTGGTTTGATCGACGATGCTGCGGTTTGGTCGACAGTGCTGTCTCCAGAGGACGTCGCGCTGTTGGCTAATGGCGCCTCACCAATGCCGGAGGTCAGTGACAATCCAACTTTGAGCGTGAGTCGCGTCGACTCGGGAGACGTGGTGGTCGAGTTCACCGGAAAACTGCAGATGGCCGATTCGGTTACAGGGCCCTGGGAAGAGGTTGCTGCGGAGAGTCCGCATGTGATCAAGGCCGGCGACCTAAAGGCAAACTCGTTTGCCCGTTCGGTGAAGGAATAATGATCTCAGCCTGGCCATCGGTTGGCCAAGTGCGGACGATCTTGCGTTGGTGGAGTTGTGAAAGTGATCAACAGTAAACAAATCAAATCAGTGATTATTGCTGCAGCGACTTGGCTTTGTTTGGCCAATGGCTTGTCCGCCGTGGAGCATCCGGGATCAGCCCTGATCGAGAATTACTGTCTCGATTGCCACGATTCCGATGCGCAAAAAGGGGAAGTCGACCTAGAAGCCGCGCTGGGGGCAAAGCCGTTGGTCAAGAATATCGATTTGTGGAGAACGGTCATCGCCCGGGTCGAGAACAGTGATATGCCGCCCAAGAAAAAACCGCAACCCAAGCCGGAGGAGAGGAAGCGGTTGCTGAATTGGCTCGACTCGGAAATTAACCACTTTGACTACAGTCAGGTTGACAATCCTGGCTATGAACCGGTGCGTCGACTGACGCATATCGAGTTCAGCAACACGCTGCGCGACCTGCTGGGCTTGGATCTGAACTTGGTTGCTGATTTCCCGATCGATCTCAGTGGTAAAAGTGGTTTCGAGAACAGTGCCAATACACTGTTCATGCAGCCAATTTTGATGGAACGCTATCTTAGCGCGGTTGACAAGGCAGTTGAAGCGGTGGTGCCTTTGGATGGCGAGCCGAGCGCGGATTCGCCAGTTTTTGTCGTTTGGCCAAGCGGGAAGATTACTGAAAGAGAGGTAGCGCGGAAAATTATCGACCGCTTTATGCTTCGTGCGTTTAGGCGGCCACCGACTGAAGATGAGGCGAAAGAACTTCACGGGGTTTATGCTCGTTCGCGAAAGGCGGGCGAAAGCTTTGAGATGGCAATCCGTCGAGCACTTGGGGCTGCCTTGGTTTCACCCGCGTTTCTGCTGAAGTCGGAAATTGCCCAGGACACAGATGAGTCGTATCAGATCAGCGACTACGAGCTGGCCTGCCGGCTGTCATACTATCTTTGGGCGAGCATGCCCGATGACGAACTGTTCCAACTCGCCGCCGAGAAGCGCTTGGCCAAGCCGGGGGTGCTCGCGGAGCAGGTCACCCGCATGCTTGCCGATCCCAAGGCGGGAACATTGGGCAGCGTATTCGCAGCGCAGTGGCTTGGCTTTGATGCATTGGGAGTGCGCGTGCGGCTAGACCCCATTGACAATCCTTGGTGTACCGACACGCTGATGGCAGCGATGAAAAAGGAGTCGGCGATGGTTTTCACAGCGCTCGTTCGGGAGAACCGTCCGCTGAAAAATCTGATCGATTCGAAGAATACTTTTGTGAACGAGGAGTTGGCCAAGTTTTACAAATTGAAAGGCGTCGAAGGGATGGCGATGCGTCGGGTGTCGCACACGGACAAACGGCGCTACGGTCTCTTTGGCCAAGCATCGGTTCTGGCGGTGACCTCATCTCCACATCGCACGAGTCCAATTCGCCGTGGGGAGTGGATTTTGAATTCGCTACTCGGTACGCCGCCGCCGCCGCCGCCGCCCGATGCCGGTGAACTGGACGAGGAAATTGAGGAAAACCGCAAACTCTCCTTCCGCCAAAAACTGGAGATGCACAGCAAGGATCCACGCTGCAACTCCTGCCATCGTGAGATGGATCCACTTGGTTTTTCTTTGGAAAACTACGATTGGTTTGGTCGATGGCGAACCAAGAGCCGCGGCCGCACGATCGATGCCAAGGGCAAACTGCCGAGTGGCACAGAATTCGAGGGACCGGTTGGTTTGCGCGAGGTGATCCTTGCTGAGAAGTTGGACGACTTGGCTCGTCAGGTGATCCGTAAAATGCTTTCCTACGGGCTTGGCAGGCAACTCGAGTATTACGATGAGCCTGCAGTGCGTAAAATCCTTGCGACGTTCAAAAAGGACGGTTACCGGATGCAAACACTGGTGCGCGAGGTGGTGAAAAGTTACCCGTTTCAGTTCCGTAAAAACCGGGTGGAACCGGACAACGAATCGAAGGAAGTAGTGAATAATGGCTAAATCTTGGCAAATCTCACGAAGAACCGTGCTTCGTGCAGTGGGTGCAGCCGTGGCTCTGCCGTGGCTTGAAGCGATGCAGCCGCTGTCGGCGTTGGCAGTGACGCCCAAGCGGCCGAAGCTACGTGTCGGTTATCTTTATTTCCCCAACGGCGTGGCCAAGGGCGGCTGGGAACCGGAGAAGGTTGGGGGCGATGGTGAGCTTCTGAAACTGAACAAGTGGATGAAGGACCTCGAGCCATTCAAGGAAGACATTTTGATTGCTCGAAACATTTGGACGCCACGCGGCAATGGTCACGGAGCCGGTACGGCGACTTGGCTGACCGGGGGTTCGTATAGCGGTTCGCGCGTGAGTGCCGGAGGCGCGTCGGTCGACCAGATTATCGCGCGTCAGGTTGGCACAGACACGATGCTGCCGTCTCTCGATATGTCGATGAAAGGTGAGGGCTATTTCTCTAATAGCCTGCCGCGCAATACCATTTCGTGGGTAGGCGAAAAACTGCCAGCGACCCGTGATACCAATCCACGGACAATCTATGACCGGATGTTTCGAAAAGCTAGCGACGGTGTCACCGACAAGGGCGTGATTGACTTGGTCAATGGCCAAGCAAAGAGTTTGAAGCGTCGCGTTGGTCGCATAGATCAACAAAAGATTGATGAGTATTTGGAGTCGCTTCGTGCAGTTGAACGCAGGATGGAGTTTGCCGAAAAACAAGCCGATAAATCCGCGCTTGGCCAAGTGAAAGGGGTGGAGTTTAAACGACCTCAGTTGGGCATTCCGGATAATCATGAGGATTATATGCGCACCATGATGGATTTGATGGTGCTTGGCTTTTGGTCGGGAGCAACGCGTGTTGGTTCGCTGATGTTGGATCACGGGCAGAGCAACCGATACTTTGATTTCATTGATGGTGTTCGGGGTACTTGGCATGCGCTGTCGCACTACCGCGATATCAGTGGCAAGACCGAGGACGATGACGGCGTCAACTCGTGGAAGACCGTTTCTCAAAAACGCGACATGTACAATGTGATCACCGCCTGGCACAACCGGCAGTTTGCCTACATGCTCGGTAAAATGAAGAGCATAGACGAAGGCAATGGCACGTTACTCGAAAACTCCATGCTCCTTTACGGTTCCAGTCTTGGGGATGGTCATGCTCACGGTGAGGAGAATCTGCCAGTGGTGTTTGCAGGTGGCGGCGGTGGCACGATTAAAAATGGTCGATTCCTCAAATACCGGAAAAACTACTCTCTCTCAAAATATCATTTGGCGGCGATGCAACGAATGGGTGTTGGAGTGGAGGAGTTTGCCGACGCGGAATCGCCGATGAGCGGCTTGACCAAGGATGTTTAGTTCGTTTTTCATATGAAGAAACTGATAGTTCCCGTTTTGACATCGGTATTCCTTGCCGGTTGTGCGCCTTCTCAAAAGAGCACCGATATCCCGATCATCGACACGCACATTCATTTGTACGACACCACCCGGCCGCAGGGCCTGCCTTGGCCGCCGAAGGACGACAAGGTTTTGTACAGGCCGGTGCTTACCGAGCATTTCGACAAGGTGTCGAACGAAAACGGCGTCAACGCAGCCGTCATTGTTGAGGCTAGCAAATGGATTCCGGACAACCAGTGGGTGCTCGACTTGGTGAAGAACGATCCAGATCGTTACATCGGGTTGGTCGGTAGCCTTGAAATTGGAACACCGGATTTCAAAAAGCACCTAACCGAGTTGTTGAAGGATGTGCGTTTTGTTGGTATTCGCATGCGCGAGAGGCCCGGTGGCGATGGTTTCTTTGAAAACGAGGCTGTGTGGAGCGATCTCCAGTTGCTGTCCGACGTGAATCAGACGCTCGATGTTTTGATGTTTCAATACAGTCTTGATGACGTTGACATGATCTCCAAGCGTTTGCCCAAGTTAAAGATTTTGATAAACCACGTGGCAGGGGCAGACATTGAAGGTAAACCGGCCGATCCGAAATGGATTGCAGCTGTCCAAAAAGTGGCGAAGAACCCAAACGTAAACTGCAAAATCTCCGGCTTGTTCCAGCAATCACACCGCCAGCCCTCTCCAAAGAATCTGTCCTTCTACAAACCAGAACTCGATTTGTTGTGGAATGCGTTCGGCGAAGACCGTCTGATCTACGGCAGTAACTGGCCGGTGACCATGCGCGGCGGCACCTACGGTGAATACCTCGCAGTTGTGAAGGGGTTCTTTGCGGATAAGAGCCGCGCGGCTCGGGAGAAATTTTTCTTCAAGAACGCCCTGAAGTTTTATGGGCTTGCAGCACTGAAACGCTAATTTAGTTCGGCTTCGAGGTCGGACTGGATTCGTTTGAGCAGCGCTTTGTCAGTTGGCTTTTTCCCGAGGGCGGTTCGGACGTAGAATGTGTCGATTGCGGCGCCCTTCTCGGTATTGATGCGCGCCACATGAATACTCAGTCCGTGTCGCGTGAGCACTTTGGATATGCGATGCAACAGGCCCAACCGATCCTCGGACTCGACCTCGACGATAGTGCGCGACTTGGCCGAGTGGGTGTCGATGCGGATGCGTGTTGGCAATTGCCATTCTGCTGATGTGCTGGGCTTGGCCAATGTTTCGATCTGTGACTCGAATTCAGGCGACTCGTCGGACAACAGCGCCTGGGTGATCAACTTTTTGAACATGTCGCGCTCTGGCCGCTTGACCAAGCCGCCGGTTCGGGCGTTCAGGACAAAGAAGGTGTCAATGATGATCCCATCACCTCGCGAAAATACCCGCGCACTCAAAATGTTCAGATCCGCAGCGGCCAATGCCCCAGAAATCGTGGTGAAGAGCCCCGGCCGATCCCACGTGCAAATCTTCACCGAGGTATAGCCACGTGCCGGCTGGTTGTGCCAGGCGATGATTGGCTCAAGCACTTTTGTGCCGGTGCCGTTGACCACTCGCTTGAGGAAGCGATTGACCTGCGTGAGGTCAATATGAATATGCTTCAGGGAGTGGGTGCGGAAATATCGCGGCGTGAGGTGATCGAAGTGGGCCTCGAGTTCCTCGTCGGAAATCTTCAGCGGCAACTGTTCGTGTGCCTCCTGCTTGAGTTTAGCCAACTGCTCCGCCTCAGCCTTTTTGTAATCTTTGCCACTGGTAAGATGGCGACCGGCAAGGTGGTACAAGGTTTTCAGCAGCGTATTTTTAAAATCGTTCCACAGGTTGTCGCTGGTGCCCAGCGAGTCGGCGAACGTCAGCAGGGTGAGCATGGCCAGGTTTTCCTCGTCCTGCACTGTTTTCGCAAACTGGCGAATGACCGTCGGCGAGTCGATGTCGCGCCGCTGCGACACTTCGGCCATGAGCAGGTGGTTTTCGACGAGGAACTTTAGCCTGGCCAGGCGGTGCGAAGTGAGACCAAGCCGCGCGCCGACTTTCTGGCACACCACCATGCCGTCCCTCACGTGGTCGCCGCTTTCCATGCCCTTGCCGGCATCGTGCAAAAACAAGGCCAGGTAGAGCAGGTACGGCAGGTCGATGTCCTGCAGGATGTGGGTGTAGTGGGCGAACGGCGGCTTGTCCGCATCCCAGATCTGGTCGAGTTTCTCGAGGCAGACGAGCGTATGCTCGTCCGCCGCGTAGGCGTGAAAAAACTCGTGCTGCACAAGGCAGGTCATGCGGCCGAACTCGGGGATGTAGCGCCCCAGCAAGTCGACCTCGTGCATGGCCCGCATGGCGGGGGCGACGTTGCCACGCTGGTTGAGAATCTCGAGAAACGTCTCGTGGTTTTCGGCGTCGTGAATGAAGTCGTCATCCACCAGCGAGGCGTTGTCGCGCAGTAGCTGCGTGAGGTCGGGATGAAACTCAAGGCCGCGCTGTTGTGCATAAAGAAATACACGCATGAGTCGTTGCGGTTGATCCTTGAAAATACGCGATGAGGTCGGCACCAGTTCGCCGTTGATGATTTTAAAGCCATCGATCGACTCCTCTTTTTTGCCGCCGCCAAACAGGGTGCGAAACGATGGCAGGCGATGGATATTCTTGGGGCGGAGGGCCAGGCGGCGCTCGACCATGCGGGTGATGAGGTGGATCGCCCGCAGGTGCGTGTAGAGATCGCGCATCAACTCCTCGAGCCGGCGCGCCGGTGAACGGTTCTTGTAGCCGAGATGCCAGGCGACCCTGGGTTGGAGCGCCTTGGGCATGTCGTCCACCAGTCGCGTGGTTTGATAGTGCAGCTCGTTGCGGGTGCGTAGCAGGAAGTCGTAGCCGATGTCGAGTTGCATGCGGTTCTTCGGGCGGATCATTCCCTGAGCCTCGAGTTGCTCCAGGGTGCGCGTGCCGTACTTGAAGTGGGTCATCCACAGCAGATTTTGGTAGTCGCGCAGGCCGCCGCAGCCGTTCTTGATGTTCGGCTCCTGCAGCAGGGCGGAGTTGCCAAATTTTACACGGCGTGTGTCCTGGTCGCCGATGCGCATCTTCAGGTAGTCATCGACATGGTTGCGGACGCACCTGGCCTCAAGTCGCTTGCAGAACTGCCCAAACAGCGCGGTGTCGCCTGTGATGAGGCGCGATTCGATCAGTGACGTCTTGGTTTTCATGTCGTCGTTGGCGATGTTGACCGCATCCTGAATGTTACGCACCGAGTGGCCGACCTTCATGCCGAGGTCGTAAAGTGTATAGATCAAGCCGCCGGTGCCGGTGAGCTTCTCTAGAAGAGGATGCCTGTAGATGCGGGTTAAGCTCGGCACCGAGCCGTTGTGCAACAGCATGATGTCGATGTCGCTGTGAGGGCTGAGTTCCGCGCGCCCGTAGCCGCCGATTGCGACGAGCGAAACCTTGAGCTTGCGCGCATTGTCGGGCAGCTTGAGGCTTGCCAGCGTCCACTCGAACAGTGCCCGGAGCAGTGTGTCGATCATCTGCGACCGGCCAAGGCACACCTCGCGACCGCCGCCGCCATCACGGTGCCACTCCTGAAGCCGGGCCGATTCTGTCTTTAGATACCGCTTCAGTCCCGGCAGTTCCCCGGCGGGGGTGCTGTCGTTGGGGATGGCCATCAACTCCGTTGCGTTGGGTTGGTCTGTAGCGTTCTGTGGCACGCGGCGGGAGTCTAGCCGCGCTCGGCGGCCGAAACAATTCCGCTTGGCTAGGCGCTATTTCCTTCACTCGTAACCTTGCCGCTTGGCCAAGCGTAACTTAGATTGTTGCGGTATGGTTGACAGGAATGATCCCGACGTGGCCCTGATGTTGAGGGTGAAAGGGGGAGACTTGTCGGCCTACGAGGAATTGGTGGAGAAGTTCAAGCAGCCGGTGATGAACCTGATTTACCGGCTGATCAACGACCTCGACGAGGCGGAGGACATTGCCCAGAACGTCTTTATCCAGGTCTGGAAAACCCGCGAACGTTACGAGGTGGCCAGCAAATTCACCACCTGGCTTTTCACCATCGCCCGCAACCTCGGTCTGAACGAGATTCGGCGGCGCACGCGGCATCCGGCCGACTCACTTGATGAGCCGCGTCCCGATAACGAATCCCAGCCGCTGCGCGTGGTGGAGGATGCCGCCAGCCCGATCCCGGCTGATGCCACTCTCAGCGCCGAACTGCGTGCCAAGGTCGAGGAGGCTCTGATGGATCTGCCGGAAAAACAGCGTACCGCGCTGCTGCTCTGTCGTGAGGGCGGTGTCAGCTACGAGGAAATTGCCGATGTGATGGGCGGAATCTCTCTGACGGCAGTAAAATCAATCATTTTTCGGGGCCGGTCGGTGCTCAAAAGCCGCCTGAAACCGTACTTGAAGTCAGGCGAATGGCAAAAAAAGTGACCCGATGGCAAAACTTTTGTGTGACCTTGGTTTTTAATGAAAGGCGATAATGAACCAACCCGAGTTTGAGAACCTGTTGCAAATGCTGCACACGCGTGACTTGACCGATGCTGAGTTGGCCAAGCTGGAGCATTGGCTGGCAGCGAACCCTGACGAGCAGGACGCGTGGGCAGCACTGGACCATCTGCTGGTCGCGCTGCCTGATGCCCCGGTGGCGACCAATTTCACCGCTGGCGTGCTGGACAAAGTCCGCCGAGCCGAGGCCACCCGCCAGGCGCTTGGCCAAGCGTGGTGGCGGAAGCTCCTCGCCCCGCAATTTCGTCCCATCCAAATCGCTGCCGCAGCGGCGCTCGCGATGGTCATCGGTGGCGTCGGCTACCAGTCGCACCTCATCTCGAACCGGGCAGAGATGGCTGCAAGCCTGCATGAGGTGGCAACCATCGCCGAGATGGTCCCCGGGTTGTTGAGTGACTTCGAGGCCATCGAGGCCATCGAACAGGCCGACCCGATCGACGAGGAACTCTGGGCCGCCCTTAAGTAACCCCATGAAATTGCGAGTCACAGTTGCCCGCTTGCTCCTTCTGCCGGTTCTGGCGATGGGAGCCACGACCGGTGCGCTGGCTGCCGACTCGCCGTTTGCCATCTTCAAAAAAATCGTCTCGCTGCCCAAGACTGAACGGGAGGTGGCGGTGGGTGAGTTCAAGATTTCCTCCGAGCGTCATCGCAAGCTTTTGAAGGCCAAGGTCAACGAATACGCCGCTATGACGGAGGCCGAGCGCAACCGCAAGCTCGATGCGCTGGATTTTCGCTGGCACCTGATGCCGCTTATGAAAACGACGAAGGCCGACCGGGCCAAGCGGTTGGCCTCTGTGCCAGAGCGATTCCGCACCGACATCGAGCAGCGGTTGACCGGCTGGGACAAGCTGGACGCCGGCGTCCGCGCTGATCTGCTCAAGAACGAGTCGTTTTTCCGCTATCTATCCAGTTTCGGACGGGGCCGCCAGTCCCGTGTCGCGCTAACGAACCACATGGAAAAAATGCCGACCCGCCTGCGTCAGGGGCTCGATGAGCGCATCACGACCTGGCGCGAAAAACCGAGGCCGGAACGCCGCCGGATAACCCACCAGTTTCACCGGTTCTTTGATCTGCCCAAAGCCGAACAGGAACGCGCCTTGAGCCATCTCCCGCGCAAAGAGCTCGCCAAGATGGATGCCACCCTTGATCAATTCAAGGCTATGTCCCGCGCTCAGCGGGAGTTGGTCATGCAGTCGTTTGAAAAGCTCGCTGACATGTCCCAGGCTGAACGCGCCGGTTTCTTCCGCAACACCGAGCGCTGGAATGGCATGACCAATGCCGAGCGAAAAAAGTGGAGGACTCTCGTGACACAGATGCCGCCGCTGCCGCCCGGTTTCGGGAATGAGCTCAGGCCGCCGCTGCCACCGGGCCTGGTGGATGAAACCGCGCCGGTTCAGACTGTGGTCACCAACACCATTCGCTGAACGGCGCAATGGATCCCGTTGCCTTCAAGATCGGTGGCTTCTCAATCTACTGGTACGGCATCCTTGTGGCCGGTGGTTTCCTCGCCGGGCTGTGGACGGCCAGCCGCCGGTGCGTCCTCGACAAGCTCGACGGCAAGGTCATCTCGGATCTCGGTGTGTGGGTTATCATTGCAGGGATGCTTGGCGCCCGGGCAATGCACGTGCTCACCTACTGGGATGACCAATACGCCGGCAATCCGCTCTGGCAGGTACTCGATTTTCGGAGCGGCGGGCTGGTATTTTACGGCGGTTTCATTGGCGCGGCGCTGGCGGTGATTCTTTACATCCGGTTGCGTGGCAAACAGCCTATATGGAAAGTTGCCGACGCCTTTGCCCCGAGCATCCCACTTGGTCACGCGCTGGGCCGCTTGGGCTGCCTGATGTTCGGCTGCTGTTTCGGAACCGCATGCGATCTGCCGTGGGCCGTTCAATTTCCGGCGGACAGTCCAGCCTTCAATGCGCTTGGCCAAGCGCCAACCGACGCCGCGCACTCGCTGCATGTCCACCCGACGCAGGTTTATTCCGCGCTGTTGAACGTGGCCCTCTACGGCGGCCTGGCCTGGTTGTACCGGCACAAACGGTTTGATGGCCAGGTGTTCGGCCTGTACCTCGCGGGCTACTCGATCAACCGCTTCGTCGTCGAGTTTTTCAGGGGCGACTACCAGGTCGAGCAACTGTGGTTTGGCTGGGTCAAGCCGGGGCAGCAACTCAGCCTGTTTTTGCTGCCCATAGGCATCGCGCTGATCATGTACCTGCGCCGCCGGCCCATGGACGAGCGGCAGGGTTGAGTTGGACTCCTTTTGACTTTCTTAATATGAAAACAATGACTCGATTCATTTTTGAGGTGGCCTTGGCTGGCGCACTCACGGCCCAAGCCACCGACAAGATCAAGACGACCAAGGGCGATCTGGAGGTGCATCCGGTCAGGCACGGCACAGTGGTGTTCAAGTGGAACGGCAAGACAGTTTTTGTTGACCCGGTCGGCGGCGCGGCATCGTTCAAGTTGTACGGTACGCCGGATCTCGTGCTGGTGACCGACATCCACGGCGATCACTTCAGCAAGGATACCCTCACGGAGATTGTGAAGGAGAAGACGGTCGTCATTACTCCCGAGGCCGTGGCTGCGCTTGCGCCGGAAGGGCTAAAAAAAAGCATCACCACTTTGACCAATGGCGGGTCGATGGAGAAACTGGATGTGAAAATTGATGCGGTGCCAATGTACAATCTGACGCCAGCACGGCAGCGGTTTCACAACAAGGGCCGAGGCAACGGCTACGTGATGACTTTCGGCGGCAAGCGAGTGTACGTGAGCGGCGATACGGAGGACATCCCGGAGATGCGCGCATTGAAGAAGATCGACGCGGCGTTTGTCTGCATGAATCTGCCGTACACGATGACGCCAGAACAGGCAGCCGACGCGGTGCGGGAGTTCAAGCCGAAGGTGGTTTACCCATACCACTACCGGGGCAGCGACACGGCTAAGTTCGAAAAATTGGTCGGCGATGCCTCGGAGGTGCGCCTCCGCGATTGGTACAAGAAATAGCGCTTGGCCAAGCGCTAGTCTTCGACATCGAATAGGATTTCACGCGGTTCGGCGCCACGGTTGGGGCCGACGAGTCCGCGATCCTCGAGCTCGTCCATGATGCGGGCGGCGCGGGTGTAGCCCAGGCGCAGCCGGCGTTGCATGAGCGAGACGCTAGCCTTTTGCTCGACGCGGATGACCTCGATGCATTGCTGGACGATTTCCTCGTCCTCGTCGATGCCGCTGCCGCCGTTACCACTTTTGCCATGCTCCGGGACCTCGAGTTGGCGCTCCATTTCCGTGTCGTAACACGGTTTGGCCTGTGTGTTGACGATTTCGACAATGCGGTTGATTTCCTCATCCGTGACAAGGCAGCCCTGTGCGCGGCGGAGGTTGGCGGTGCCGGGCGGAAGGAAGAGCATGTCCCCCTTGCCGAGTAGTTTGTCGGCACCCATGGCGTCAAGGATGGTGCGGGAGTCCACCTTGGCCGCAACTTGAAAGGCAATACGGGCCGGGATGTTGGCCTTGATGACGCCGGTGATGACGTCAACACTGGGCCGCTGCGTGGCGACGATGCAGTGGATGCCAGCGGCGCGGGCCATTTGTGTGATACGTGCAATGCTGTTCTCCACGTCGTTTTTGGCCATGAGCATCAGGTCCGCCAACTCATCGATGATGACGACGATGTAGCTGAGCTTTTCGGGAATCTCGACGTCATCCTCCCGTGGAATACTGACTTCCTGATCCATCTCGACGGCAAAACCTTCGCTTTCGTCAAGCGGCAATTCCGCCTGATCGGTCTTGGGCGGCTTCTTACTAGTGCGGGAATTGAAACCAGCGATGTTGCGGGCGCCGACCTTGGCAAAAATCTGGTACCGCTTTTCCATTTCGTTCACCACCCACTTGAGGGCGAGAATGACTTTCTTGGGATCGTGCACCACCGGCGCGGCGAGGTGGGGGAGGCCGTTGTAAATCTGCAACTCGACCACCTTGGGATCGATCATGACGAAGCGAAGTTCCTCCGGTGTAAAGCGGAATAGGAGCGATGCGACCATGGAGTTGATGCAGACTGATTTACCCGAACCAGTGGCGCCGGCAATGAGCAGGTGTGGCATCTCGGCCAGGTCAGCGACGATCGGCTTGCCGTAAACGTCCTTGCCCAAGGCAAGGGGAATTTTTGCTCGAGAGTTTCTCCATTCCGGCGACTCGACGATGTCGCGGAACAGTACCTTGGTCTTGACAAGGTTGGGAACCTCGATGCCAACAGTGTTTCGGCCAGGCACCGGGGCGAGGATGTTGATTCGCTCAGCCTTGATGGCGGCGGCGATGTTGTTGGCCAAGCCGGTGATTCGCTCAAGTTTGACACCCGGGGCCGGATGCAGTTCGTAGCGGGTGATGGTCGGCCCCTTGGTGATGTCCCCCTCGTTGACCTCAATCTTGAACTGCTCCAGGGTGTCCTTGAGTAGTCGGGCGTTGGCAAGGAGTTGTTCGCGGGTCTCGGTGGGGGCGCTCGGCGCATCCGGCTCATCGAGCACCTGTGACTTCGGCAGCTTGTAGCCATCGACCTTTGGTGTCTTGGCCACAGCCGTCGCTCCCTTAGTCTTGGCTAGGCGCTTGGGTAACTTGAGCTTGGGTGGCGCGTCGGTCTCCTTCTCCTCGTCGGGCGGTGTTTCGTCCGGCTCCGTCTGGCTAAGGATATCGGCAGTGTTGGCTACCTCATGCTCGGTCGGTTCGCTTGATTCCTCCGATTGCAGTTCCTCAGTGTCGGGCGTATCGGTTTCGGTGAGTTGCTCCTCGGTGGACGCCTTGACCTCCTGGGCCGAAATAACCTCGCCCATCTCGACTTCGTCCGGATCCGGTTCTGCCTCCTCTTCGGCTTTCTTCCGGCGCTTCTTGTCGGAGACGCTCAGGTCGCGAACGGTCGGCTCGGGGATCGGCTTGAGGTCGGCGCCGAGGCCTTGGTCTGCTTCCAGTTCCGCGGCAGCTTGGCCGATCTCATGCTTGATCGCCTTCTTCTGCCTGACCAGATCGCGCTCGAGGCGTTTGGTTTTGCGTTTGATTGTTTTTTGGGAAGGGCCGCCGGTTGCCAAGCCGGGATCGGCTAGGCGTTCGCGCCAATTCTCCCACGTGTCCACTGTCCAGTGCCAAAGCTCAACCGGCTGGAGGTTGGTCAGAAAATAGAGGCTGGAGAGCAGCAGGGCGGAGTAGATGATGGTCGAGCCGATGACACCAAACCATTGGAACAGAAAATGAATGCCCATCCCCAAAATACCGCCCAGGCTGGGCATGCCGTGAGAGTCGATCAGGCCCTTGAATCCATCCTTGTAGACCTCCAACAGGCCCATAACACTGACCATGTAAACCAGTGCGGCCACCCAGCCCTTCCATTTGTGGCGCAGGTGATCCAGGTAGGGCGTGACGAGACTGACGCCGAATATAATCAGCAAAAAAGGGATCATGTGCGCCGCGTAGCCGGTCAGGAAAAAAGCGATGTTGGCGGTGCGTGCCCCCGCGGTCCCGATGGCGTTCTCGGGTGGGTCGTTCGGGGGTGTCTTGTTCGAGGCGAGATCGCCCGCATCAAACGTTTGGAGTGCCAGCAACAAAAGAAGGGCGCCGGTTAGCAACACGATCCCGATGATGGGAAACGCCCAGGATGGAAGAAGTTCGGATGACTTGACCCTGCGCAGCACGGGCCGGAGTGTAATGGCTTGGCCATCGAAGAAAAAGCGTGTAGTGGCAATTTGTTTTTGCCGTGAACAGAGGTTGCCTTCCCGACGGTTTCCTGTTTAATTCTCTGCCGATGAAATTTTGGTCCGTTTTGGGGCGGGTTTTGACTCTGGCAGCCCTGGTTGTTGGTGCCATCGGCTGCAATCCAACGAGCGGGAGCCAGTCCCGGCTGGAGGACGACCCAGATTTTGTCCGGGGCAAAAGCCGCCTGGCCCGAAAGAATATCGACGGGGCGGTGCTTTCCTTCCGCGAGGCGCTCGCAAACAACCCGGGCAACGCCGCCGCCCATTTCGAACTGGGGCTGATTTTTTACGAGCCCAGCAACGAAAAAAACAACTACGTTTCGGCTTGCTACCATTTCCAGCGGCATCTCGAGTTGCAGCGGGACTCCCGCCACGCCGGCAACATTGAGGGGTTCATCAGGGCCTGCAAAAAAGAGATCGCCAAAGACATCGCCATGGCGCCAATCCCGCCCTCGGAGATCAACGCCATCCACTCGCTGCGCACTCAGTTGGCCAAGGTCAGTGGCGAGAACAGTCAACTCAAGAGCCAGGTCCAGGCCATGCGGGGTCGTTTGCAGCAGGCCGGCGGCGACGTGCCGCCGCCCTCCGTGGCGGCCGGTGGCCCGCCGCCCTCCGTGAATCCCAGCAACCCGCGCACGCCGCCGCGGCCCAATTACGGCAGCCGATCCAGCCAAACCCGGACCCACACGCTGAAGCCGGGCGAGAGCCTTTATAGCATTTCCCGGCAGTACGGTGTCCCGTTCGCAGTCCTTAAGGCCGCCAACTCGCGCCTGATGCGAAACTCCCGCGACCTGAAGCCGGGGGTAACCGTTTACATCCCGCCCAAGGGTACCCCGTAATTTAGCGCCGTGCGTCGGTTGGCCTTTCCAGTCATCCTCCTGTTTTGGCTGGTGATGAATGCGCTCCTCTGGCGCGCCGAGTACGGCGACACCGGTCGCGGCAGTCGCGTCTCCAACGACGTGGTGCTCGATAAAATCTTCAATGCACCCGACGCCTCGAACTTGCGGGTGTCCCAAAACGGCCGGTCGCTTGGTTTCATTCGTTGGGAAATTATCCCCGATGAGGTTTACTTCGGCGGCACCAACCAGCCGGCCGGCCGTGTCGAGTCGATCAAGGGCTACACCCTCGTGCTGGATGGACGGCTCAATGTCGAGTCACTGCAAGGAAAGTTGCGATTTACCCTCCGCTCGACGCTGGATGCCAATCTGGATTGGCAGAGCGTCAATACCACGATTGATCTGCCGCCGAGCACGTGGGAGTTTGCGGCGTCGGCAACCAACCGGATGCTGACTGTGAAACACGATGGGGTGCTTGGCCAATGGGAACGTACGACGCCGCTTGGGCAATTGCGCAACCCCGTCGCATTGGCCGAGCAATTCGCTGGGCCGCTTGTTGCGCCGTTGCTCAAGCCGTTACTGCCGCCCAGTATCCCGCTTGGCCAAGCGGCCGGCGAGCCGCTCGGGCTGGGCCTCGATTGGGCCGCCTACAACGACGCCGTACGGTTTGGCAGCACGCGCGTCCGTATTTATCGCATCGAGGCCAGCCTTCCCGACGATCATGTGGTGACGATTTTGGTGAGCCGCGTGGGCGAGGTTTTACAGGTTAAATTTCCCGGCCAATTGGAGTTCAACAACGAAAACATCCCACTGCAAAAAAGCAGCGTAAAATGATCGAAATCGATCAATTAACCAAGCAATTCGGCGATTTACGGGCTGTCGATGATATCAGTCTGACCGTGCCAGCAGGGGAGTTTTTTGTCATTCTAGGCCCGAACGCCGCCGGTAAAACCACAACCATCAAGGTCATGGCCGGACTGATGAAACCGACGAGCGGCTCGGTTCGGATTTGTGGATTCGACATCGGTGCCAGCCCGATCGAGGCGCGCCGCCGCATGGCTTATGTGCCGGACTTTCCCTTCCTCTACGACAAGCTTACGCCGGCTGAGTTTTTCCAGTTCACCGGCAAGCTGTTCGGGATGGAGGATGGAGCGATGCAGGCCGAAGCCGAGCGCCTTACCGGGAGGTTTAACCTCGGCGAATTCCTGGCCAAGCCGATCGAGGACCTTTCGCATGGGACCAAACAGCGCGTGGCTATCGTTTCCGCGCTGATGCATTCGCCGGAGGTCGTCGTGCTCGACGAGCCGATGGTCGGG
>CAJWPV010000003.1 GCA_913045395.1 uncultured Verrucomicrobiota bacterium
CAAAGATCGGCGTACTGGGCCTCAACCCACACGCGGGTGAGCATGGCTTGTTCGGCGGCGAGGAGGAAGCGGTGATCCTTCCCGCGATTGAGGCGGCACGGGCCAAGGGTTTTGATGTTGAGGGACCAATCTCGCCGGACACCGCGTTCCTGCCTGCCAAGCGCCGCGCGACTGACCTGTTCGTCTGCATGTACCATGATCAGGGGCACATCCCGCTCAAGGCTCTCTGCTTCGACGAAGCCGTGAACACCACGTTGGGCCTGCCGATCATTCGAACCTCGGTCGACCATGGCACCGCCCTCGACATCGCCGGCCTCGGTCAAGCGAACCCCGGCAGCCTGTTCGAGGCGGTGAAGCTCGCTTTGAAGTTTATTTAATGAGGATATGAAACATGTTTTTTTTGTATTACTGACAGCCGGCTTCGGTTTCAGCGCGCCGGCGGTCTATGAGGTCAAACCACTGACAGAGTCGCAGGCGCGCGAGTACAAGTTGGACACCAGCTTTTACAGGAAGGCGACGCTGATCCAGGATATCCTTATAGCTACTTCGGCCAAGGTCTCAGACTTGGCGCATCAGGAGACGGCGTATCAGTTCGATATGCTGATGCGAAGCATGAAGCCGGGGATTGCCGAGCGTATTCGTAAAAAAAAGGTGCTGTGTCTTCTGATCGGGCATGATGAACTTACTTCACAACTTCCGCAGTTCACCACCAACAAAAAGGGGGAGGAACTGGATTTTTACAACTGGCGTCAGCGCGGTTTCCTATCGCACATCGCCTCGAGGCCAACGGTCGTTTTCGCGGAGGAAGATGTGATGGAGTATGAAGGAGGGATGCAACTGGAGAGCATTCTCATCCACGAATTTGGCCACGTGGTGCACGGTGCAGGGTTCGATGAGGCTCTCCAGAAACGACTGACGGCCACGTTCGCAAACGTAAAGAAGAATGGTATTTGGAATGACGGCCGGGCGGCCCAGCGCTATCGTCGTATCAAGAGTGAAGCCCCTGTTAAACTACTTGCCGCCCTTAAAAAGTCGTTCCCCAACGAATCCCCAAAACTCCTCCGAAAATGCCTCAATGGGGGTGACATTCTTGTGAACGGTAAAAAGGCAAATTCGAAAGTAATGGTTAATAAAGACGACAAAGTGCTGATTTATTTTGGTGGCCCGAAGCAATGCTACGCTGCCAAGAACCGCGCCGAGTATTGGGCGGAAATTTATCAGTGCTGGTTCAACACCAACCGAACGATGGATCATGATCACAACCACATCCACACCCGAGAGCAACTTATCGAATACGATCCCGTCGGGGCGAAGCTCTGTGAAGATGTTCTGGGAAAGCAGGAATGGCGATTCGTCTCACCCCGCAAGCGCGTTGGCCAGGCCCATCTTAAAGACTACCGTCTCAATTTAATCAAAGTCACCGATTTGCCGCATATCCAAAAAGCCGCTTACGATTACTACGACTCCTATTGGAAAGAATACTGGCAACGCCTCTACGACAAACACAACATCAAGCGCAAGTAACCCTTGCGGCAAGCGGAAAAACGCTCATGGGCCGGAATTGTATGCGGGATGATAAGTGGCAATGAATTTTTGCAAGTCGAATAAAATGTATCAACAGATCGTCGACAAACGATTCGCTTGCAAAAGCAGCGTTGTAACGCGAGAGTCGTTCTCTGCAGTTTGTTTGATGCCATGTTGAACCGGACTCATTTTTCGAGGAGAAAGTTTCTGAAAGCCAACGGAGCGGCTGTGGCGCTGCCTTTTTTACATTCCATGCCGGGCGTTTTTGGCGCGGGAAGCAAGGTGGCCAAGCCCAGTCAAAAGCTGGCGATCATGTACATCCCCAATGGCATTGTAAGGCGATGCTTTTTCCCGGGGGAGGAAAACGGCGATTTACCGGGCTTTGTCGGCGGGTTCAATGCCGACAAGACCAAGAACCAGAAGCGCAAGGAGAACTCACCCGGCATTTATCCGTTGGAGCTGACCTCGACGATGCAGCCATTGAAGGATCACACCAAGGACGTGACGCTTATCACGGGCCTCGATCGAACATTCAAGAATGGCCAGGACGTACACGCGCAGGGGGCATCGTGTTACCTCACAAGTCTGTCGCCGGTCCAGGCGGCTGAGCAGGGTATCAAGCATCCAAACGGGCGCAGTCTCGATCAGGTGATCGGAGACAAGGTTGGGAATACGACAGCGTTCAATACGCTTGAGATCGGTTGCAATGGGTTCACGGCAGGGAAGGAGTCGATCTATTTTGACAACATCTCATGGTATGGGCCAGACAAGATTGCGCCGTCTATTCGTGACCCGCAAAAGCTATACGATCGTTTGTTCGCAAAGGATAGTTATCGATCGCATGTGACCGAGGTCACGGATCTTGTGTTGGCCGATGCGAAATCGCTCTCACGCAAACTGGCTACTGAGGACCGAGCCACGCTCGATGAATTCATGACCATGATCCGCGACGTGGAAGTACGCATAACCAGGCTCGAGAAACTGTTGGCCAAAGTGGACATTCGTGTGCCGAAGAATGAAATATTGCCGCGCGGCGAGTACATCCGCCTGCAAGCGGACCTGATGCTTCTGGCGTTCCAGATGGGCATCACGAATATTTCCACCTTCATGATCGGGCCGGAGCGCTGGGACGCCACTTTGAAGTACGAGGGGGTGTTCGACAAACCAGTGCAACACCACAACATGACCCATAATCAGAAGGGCAAGGGTTATCTTGAAGTGCAGAAGATCGACATCTTCCACATGCAGCAATACGCCTATGTGCTCAAGCGCATGAAGGAGATTAAGGAATCAGACGGCAGCACGATGCTCGACAATTCGCTGGTGACATACGGAGCGGCGTTGGGCGACGGAGCGACGCACCAGTATTACGACCTGCCGATGATCGTGGCTGGGCGCGGCCAGGGTCAGGTAAAGCAGGGCCGGTTCATCCAGTGCAAAAGCGGCACGCTGAACTCCAATCTATGGCTCTCGGTCGCGAAGCTGATGGGGCTGGAAATGGAATCGTTCGCGGACAGCACCGGTGTGATCTCTGATATGTGGACATAGGTTTGCCGATGTTTGCCCGAAGTTTCATTCAACAGGGCACACTGCTTCTGTCGTTTGTCTCTATCCACGCAGTCACGGCGGTCGATGAGTTTGAGCAAGTCCTAAAACCACTCTTTGCCAAGAGGTGCGTGAAATGTCACGGCGGCGAAAAGGTGAAAGGCAAGGTCAACCTCAAGGAGATCGCCAACACCAAGCAGTTCCTCGCCAAGCCGGAATTGATCAAGCAATTGATCGAGGTGATCGACGTGGCCGACATGCCGCCGGAGGACGAGCCTCGGCTCACCGAGGCACAGCGTGCGAACCTGCTCGCCACGCTCAAGGTGCAGTTGCGCGCCGCCACCGCCACGGTCAAGGGCGAGCGTATACCGATCCGTCGCCTGAACCGTTTCCAGTACAACAATGCCGTGCGCGACCTCTTCCAACTGAACCGCGATGTGTTTCCGTTGCCGGAAAAACTAATGACGCGCCAGACCATCTATCTGAATGCGCCCAAGATGCCCGACCGCGTTAATGTGCGTTCGCTCACGCTCAACCCCGCCGACGGCCTGCGCGAGGTGAAGGCCTTCCCGAAAGATCTGCGCGCATCGCACGGCTTTGACAACCAAGCCAACCAACTCACGCTCTCGCCGTTGTTGCTCGATGCCTTCCTGCGGCTAAGCGTGTCCATAGTCGAAAGCCCGGACTTCAACGAAAACACCGTCGGCGTATGGGACACCTTCTTCACGCCCCCTTCCGAGGGCACCGACCTGTTGGCCGATACCCGCAAGCGCATTGCGGCCTTTTTGAAGCAAGCCTTCCGCGGACCGGTCGAGGCTGCCACGGTCGATCGCTACACCGCCTACGCATTGGACAAGATGAAGGAGGAGCTGTCCTTCACCGACAGCATGAAAAAGGTCGCCTCCGGCGCACTGTCCTCGCCGATGTTTCTCTATCGCTATCCTGCCACCGATGCCAAGGCCTACACGCTGGCCTCCAATCTTTCCTTTTTCCTCTGGGGCAGCACGCCTGACACCGATCTGTTGCGTCTTGCCGGCAACGGCGACTTGGTTGAGCCCGAGGTGTTGGACAAGACCATCGACCGCATGCTGGCCGATCCGAAGATCGAGCGATTCCTCGACACGTTCCCCGTGCAGTGGATGCAGCTCGAGAACATCCTGGCTGCTACGCCTGATCCCAAGAAACACCGTTTGTTCATGCTCGACAAAAATCATCCCGCTAGCCTGCAGATGCTCTGCGAGCCGCTGCTGCTCTTTGACGCGGTTTTTGTCGAGGATCGTCCCATTGCCGAGTTCATCAAGCCCGCCTTCAGTTACCAAAGCGATTTCCTGAGAGACTGGTACACCACTGACCTCAAGGCGCCGAAGGTGGATGAGAAAAAAATTATCGAGGAGAACAAGCCGATCGAAGCCAAGCGCAAGGCTGCCCAGGAGGCGATTAAGTCTGCCCAGGCAAATTTGGATGATTTTGTGAACAGCATCCCTTCGATCATGAAAAAGAAAGCGGAGCAGATTAATTTCACTGAGGGCCAAGCGCAGTGGGAAGCCGTTCAACAGAAGGCGCTGGCTGAGAGTGCGGCACTTTCCCCTTGGCACCGCATTGGGCCATTTGGTGCGGGTAACTTCGACGAAGCTCACTCCAAGGCGTTTATCATCGAAACGGATATCGATTTGGAAAAAACTTACGGCAAGCTGAAGTGGGAACTCGCCGAAAATTTCGTGGATGGAAAGGTACACAATCTAAGCGGAGGAAACAGTGCGACCTATCTTTACCGCACGATCCAATCCGGCGCAGCGCGGGAATTGGAGCTTTCGCTTGGTACCGATGACAGCTTTAAACTTTGGATCAACGGCAAGTTGATCACCGATAAAAAAATCACCCGAGGGGTTGCGCCTGATCAGGACAAAGTTCGAGTGAGCTTGGTCAGGGGCGAAAACAAGTTGCTCTTCAAGATTGCCAACGGAGGCGGAGGCTACGGGTTTTATTTCAAGACACAGTCGGTGCCATTTCCATCTCCAGTTGTCGCGGCCATACAGAGAGCCGCAGCAGAGCGTTCGCACGAACAGACCGTTACATTGGCTGAGTACTACCGTTCGATTGCTCCCGAGTTGGAGCCCGCCCGGAAAGGTGTGGCATCGAAAAGGGAGGTTTTGGCAAAGGTGTTAAATCAAGAGAAAGACAGATTGAACGAACTACCAAAACCGCGCGACCCTCGCAAGGTGCAGGAGGAGATCAACCGCCGTTATGACGATGAGATGCGTGCCAGACTGCGAGATGGGACATTTCAGCGAGTGGCAGTGAAAGATCCACGATACGGCGGTGTAATCACCAGTGCCGCGATGCTCAGCATGACCTCTGGTCCGCGCCGGACTCATCCTATCGCTCGCGGCGCGTGGATCATTGAGGTTATTTTTAACGACCCACCACCACCACCACCCAATGATGTTCCACCGCTGAACGAAGATGCTTCAGATGAGAATCTGACTATCCGCGAAAAGTTCGCCAAGCACCGTGAAAACCCCGACTGCGCCGGCTGCCATTCGAGGTTGGATCCGCTTGGCTTCGCGCTTGAGAATTTCGACATCACCGGACGCTGGCGTGACAAATACGAAAACGGTCGCTCTATCGACGCCAGTGGCATGTTGCTACGGAAATATGAATTCAAAGACATTGTCCGTTTTAAAGAATCGATCACAAAAGAAGACCGCCGATTTGCCAAAGCCTTCACGGCTCATCTCATGCGGTTCGCGCTTTCCCGCGAATTGACGCCTGGCGATACGCTGACCATCGATCGAATCATAAGCAAGACAGCGAAAAAGAATTTCAGACTAAGGCCGTTACTCAAGGAAGTGATAAGGAGTAAAAGCTTCCTTCAAAAAAGCTAATGAACCTTTGATAAGTTTTCCTTACATTTATTGAGGGTGGGGTAGTTTTAGGCGGCTACAGTCGGATAACTCTGAATCGCTCAGGGAAAATAAGAAGTAACATGCGTTCAATGAACTTACATTCGATCGACCGCCGCAGTTTTTTGCAGGGCGTGGGCGTGGCGCTGGCCCTGCCGATGCTGGAGAGCCGGGCGCGTGGGGCGAAGCCGCAGCGGCCCAGGCGGATTCTGGCCATCGGCAATCACCTGGGCTTTTATCCCCCGGCATTCTTCCCCAAGGCCGCCGGTGCGGACTATGTCAGCAGCCAGACCCTGAAGAACATTGAGAAGCACCGTAAGGATTTCACGGTTTTTTCCAACCTGGATGATGGGGCCAATGGAGGTCACTCAGGAGTGCATGCTTTTCTGAGTGGTGGCATCCGCAAGGAGGAATCGGACGGCTTCCCCGAGAAGAACGTCTCCCTGGACCAGGTCGCTGCCGAACACAGCGGCAGCGCCGCCCGCTTCCCTTCGATCACCGCCGGACTGGCGGAGGGCACGGACATGTGCTGGACCCGCACGGGCGTGCGCATCCCGCCGGTGAACAATCCCGCCCGCCTGTTTCAGGCCCTGTTCGTCCAGAGCGCAAAGGCCGAGCGCGAAATAGAGCGTCAACGTCTGGGTCATCGTGGCAGTGTCCTCGACGCGCTTCGTGAGTCCGCGAAGTCCCTCCACGGCGATCTGAACAGCGCCGACCGCGACAAGCTGGACCAGTACCTGACCTCGGTACGCGAGGTTGAGCGCAGGCTGCAGATGTCCAAGGACTGGCTGGACAAGCCGAAACCGAAGCCGAGCATCAAGGCGATCGCCGACGAGGAGCGCATGCACATCGAGGAGATGCCGCTCTTCTTCGATCTCCTCACCCTCGCATTGCAGACCGACTCCACACGGGTCGCGACCTTCGAGATCCCCATGGGATTTACGACCTCCGACCTGAATGTCGGCGGCTACCACGGCCTGTCGCACCATAGCAAGGGCGAGAACAAGCTGGAACAGCTCAAGGTGGTGGAGGATTATATCTTCACCCAGGTCAACCGGCTCTTCGACGGCCTGCAGGAGGCAAAGATCTTCGACGACACCCTCGTGGTCATGGGCAGCGGCATGAGCGACGGCTCCAAGCACAGCAACAAGGATCTGCCCGTTCTTCTGGCCGGCGGCGGGCTCAAGCATCAGGGCCACGTGGTCTGTCCCACGGACAAGCACAAGCGCGTGCCCCTGTCCAATCTTTGGTTGTCATCCCTGCAATGGTTCGGTGTCGAGCGAGAGAGCTTCGGCAAGAGCAGTGGCACTTTTTCACAGATGGACTTTTCCTGAACCATGAGCCGCTCACATCTCATCGCGATTGCCCTCATCGGGCTCTTCTGTGCGAGTGCGTTGCATGCCGAGTTGCCCAAAACCTTCCTCAAGCAGTACTGCTACAAGTGTCACGGACCGGACAAGCAAAAGGCCAAGCGCCGTTTTGATACCTTGCCCGCCACCATCAAAGATTTCCGGCAGCAGGAGCAATGGCAGGAGATGGTCGACCAGCTCAACCTTGGGGAGATGCCGCCCGAAGACGAGAAACAACCGAGCCAGGCAGAACTGCTCTTCGCGATCAAGACCTTGACCGAGGACATCGCCAGGGCTCGCGAGAATTTTGCCGGCACCAGCCGCCACACGACTCTCCGTCGCCTGAACAAAGTGGAGTATCAAAAGACTATCAGCGACCTGCTCAGCCTGAACATCGACGCCTGGAACCCGGCTGAGGATTTCCCGGCGGAAGTAACGGCCGAGGGCTTCGACAACGACGGCGCCCAACTCGTGACCTCCGGCCTGCTGTTGGAAAAATACTTCCCCGCGGCCGAGGCGGCGGTTAAACGCGCCACGCACTTCGAAAAAAAGCCCGAGACCAAACGTTATGCGCAGAAGTCGCCGTTCTATTTTGACGGAAAAGAAGCCAGGGAATTGCCCAAGCTCTTTCAGGTGGACCGGTTCCGATTTGTTCCCGAGACTCCATACACTGACCTCTACGGCCGGCACTACCGCGGCGGGCACGTCGGCTTTCTGCCACTGTTCCGTGCCGGAGGGATGCCACACAACGGGAATTATACCATCCGCGTGCGTGCCGCGGCTGTAGATCGCACCCACGATTACGGCCAGGCAGTCGATGACTTGCGCAATGGCGGTCCGCTGGTACTGGAGATTGCCTCCGTGGACCGTCACGGCAGCGTGAAGAGCACGGGCAATGTGTCCCGTGAACGCTCTTTGGCTTTGGTGGAATTGATCAATGAAGAGCCCCAGTGGTTCGAGTGGACCGGTTACCTTGAAAAAGGCTACGAACCGGAGGTCCGCTTTCGAAACGGTCCGAGCGCGACCAAGCGCATGGTCCGACTGCTCGTAAACAATGCTGACAAGCACGCGGAGTTTAAGCCATTTGCGCAGCTTCAACCGGGCAATGAGAGAAGCTACGGTGTGCTGAAGGCCTATCGCGGTCCGAAGCTCCGTATCTGGGAGATCCAGGTTGAGGGCCCGCACGAGCAAAGCTGGCCGCCGCCGGGGCATCGCGTGCTCTACGGGAATCTCAAGCCGGGCAACCTGAATCCGGAAACGATTGACGTACGACTGAGCGCCTTCGCCCGAAGCGCCTTCCGTCGGCCACCGACTGAGGGCGAGCTCAAGCCGATCCGCGCCCTGGTCGCAGCCAAGCTTGATGCCGGGTTCAAGCCACTGGACGCATTGCAGCTCGGGTTCCAAACCATTCTGTGTGCCCCCGGTTTTCTTTACCAGCATGAGGGTGAGGGACAACTCAAGGGCTACGCGCTGGCCTCGCGCCTCTCCTATTTCCTGTGGTCCTCCATGCCCGACGAGGAACTGCTCAAGCTTGCCGCCGCCGGCACACTCGGTGAACCTGCGACCCGGCGCAAGCAGGTGGAACGCATGCTCGCCGACCCGAAGGGGCAGCGCTTCGTGAGCAACTTCACGCGGATCTGGCTCGAGCTCGATAATATCGGCAAGATGCCGCCCTCCAAGGACTTCCTGACCTACTACCGGGACAACCTGGAGAGCGCCATGCGCAAGGAGACCGAGCATTTCTTCGGGCACATCCTCGACAAGAACCTGCCGCCCCGTGAGTTTCTCGCGGCTGACTACAGTTTCCTCAACCGCGAGTTGGCGGAGCATTATGGAATGCCCGGGCTCAAAGGGAATCACTTCCGCAAGGTCAGCCTGCCGAATGCGTCGCGCGGCGGAATCCTGGGGCACGCCAGCTTCCTGACGGCCTCGGCCAATGGCGTGGACACCTCGCCGGTGGTGCGGGGAATTTACGTGATGAACAAACTCCTCGACTACACCCCGCCGCCACCGCCAGACGACGTGCCGGCCATTGAGCCGGACGTGCGCGGTGCGACCACCCTGAGGGAACAACTGGTCAAGCACCGGGCAGACGCCACCTGCGCCCAGTGCCACAACGAGATCGACCCGCCGGGCTTCGCTCTTGAGAACTACGACGCCATCGGCGGTTGGCGCGATCAATACGACCGCAAATTGAAAGTGGACGCCTCCGGCAAGCTCCCCGACGGCAAGACCTTCGCATCAAATGCCGAGTTCAGGAAGTTGGTTGTCGCGCAGGACGAAACCTTCACCCGCTGTCTCACCCGAAAACTGCTCACCTACGCCACAGGTCGCGAACTGAACAGCAGCGACCGCCCGAGCATCGACAGGATCAGCAAGGAAATAGCCGGCAACGACAAGGGCCTCCGGGATCTCATCCAAGCCATCGTCGCGAGCGAGAGCTTCCTGCAGAACTAGCTTCCCTTTTTAGGCAGGGGCTGCATGATTTGCCGCATGCAAACGCTTTCCCGACGTACCTTTATTCGTAATGCCGCATTGGCTGCTCCGGTTATTTCATTCACCCCCACGTTGCTGGCCAAGGATAAGAACGATCCGGATCGGTTCCAGATCGGCATCCAAGAATACACCTTTCAGCGATGGCTCGGCAGCGGAAAGCTTGGTCACCTCGACTATCCCGCGTTGGCCAAGAATAAGCTCGGTATCACGCATATCGAGTATTGGAACCGTCCCTTCAAAGGCAAGCATACCGATAAATCCTACGTTGGGGAACTGGTCAAGCGCACGACGGGTGAAGGTATGAAGAATGTGCTGATTCTCGTCGACGCCGGGAACCAACTCGATTCGAGGGACGCCAAGGCGCGTACCCGTGCGATTGATGAGCACAAGGGTTGGGTGGATTGCGCGGCGCAACTTGGCTGTGATGCGATTCGTGTTAATTGCCGTTCGGGTGGGAACCGGGATGAAAATCTTGATAATGCCGCCAAGGGATTGGGCCCCTTGTGCGATTACGCCAATGGAACGAAGGTGAAAATTGTGATCGAGCCGCATGGCGGGAATTCGCAGGATCCGGACTGGCTGCTGGGCGCGATGAAGAAAATCAACCGACCCAACGCGGGGCTGTTGCCCGACTTCAACAACTTCGGCCGCTACAATCGTTACGAAGGAGTGACCAAGAGCTTGCCTTTCGCCCCGGCCGTCTGTGCCAAGGCGCTGAAGTTCGACGCCAAGGGCAACGAGACCAACACCGACTTCTTTAAGATGCTGAAGATCGTTTATGATTCAAAATTCTCCGGCGTCATCTCGATTGAGTTCGAAGGGCACGGTATCGATCCAATTGAGGGCTCCTTGAAGACCAAGGCGTTGATTAAAAAGGCGCTCAAGGCCGCGGCCGCATGATCCAAAAGATCTTTATCATCCTGGCCTGCCTCTTCACGCTGAGTGTGCAGGCGGCCAAGCCTTTAAACGTTGTGCTGATCTTGGTCGACGACTTGGGTTGGATGGATCTTTCCTGCCAAGGCAGTCGTTATTTCGAGACGCCTCATATCGACCGTCTTGCTGCTGAGGGCATGCGCTTTACCGACGCCTATGCAGCTTGTGCCGTGTGCTCTCCGACGAGAGCCGCCGTGCAGACGGGGCGTTATCCTGGCCGCCTTGGGGTTACGGACTGGATACGGTCACGCTTTCAGGGCGGGACCATTCCTACAGACAAAAAGAATCCGAGCGGTTTCTCTGGAGGCAAACGAAAGTTTCTTGTTCCTAAGAATGCTCTTTGGATGGAATCTGAAGAGGTAACGATTGCCGAACTGTTAAAGCCCGCCGGCTACGTCACCTGCCACATTGGTAAATGGCACCTTGGGGCCGATGATTGGTATCCGCAGAAACAAGGTTACGACTTTAACTATGGAGGTTGCGATTATGGTCAGCCGCCAAGTTACTTCGATCCCTTCAATCAACCCAAACACCGTCATGCCATGATTCGGGTCGGAATTCCTCACTTGCCGGGACGTAAGCCGGGGCAGTACCTGTCAGATCGGGAAGCGGAAGAAGCAGTCGCGTTCATCGAGAAACATAAGGACAAACCGTTTTTCCTCAACATGGACAACTATGCCGTTCACACCCCGATCCAGGCTAAGGCGGAAGTGACGGCCAAGTACGCGAAGAAGCCCAAAACCACTCAAAAGAACGCTAAGTATGCCGCCATGGTGGAGTCAGTCGATGATTGCGCGGGTCGTATCATGGATGCGCTCGAGGAGCATGGGATCGCTGATCGTACGATGATCATTTTTTCTTCCGATAACGGGGGGTTGGTGGGGCCGACGAGTAATGCACCTCTTCGATCCGGTAAAGGATACGCTTACGAAGGGGGCATTCGTGTTCCACTCATTATTAAGTGGCCCGGCGTGGTTAAGCCAGGAGTCACCAGCGCTGAACCCGTAACCAGTGTTGATTATTTGCCCACTATCGCGGAGGTCACAGGATTGGATTTACCCAAAGGACGGGCAATCGATGGGATTTCATTGGCTAAACACTTGAGCTCTCAGGGCAAGCAAAGCATCGAGCGCGAGGCGATCTATTGGCACTTTCCTCATTACCGACATAACCCGGGACCGTACAGTATCATTCGCGAAGGTCCTTGGAAGTTGATCAAGTTCTATGAGGGACCAATGGAACTTTTTAACCTGAAGGACGATCTCGGCGAAACGAAAAACTTGGCCTCTGTTATGCCGGAAAAAGTAAAAGAATTGAATTCGCGTCTCCTTGCTCACCTCAAGTCAATAGGAGCTAAAATGCCAAAGCTTAATTCTGCCAGGCAATAAAGGGGAATCTCAAAATACACAAACTGTAGATGTTGAGGATGTAAGGGGAAAATCCCAAATAAGATTTGAGCTCCATGTGTCAAGCATTTGCTGAATTAGCTTTTACTAGATTTAAAAAGGAATACGGATGTTAGATCGACGAACATTTCTTAGGGGCACTGCTCTCTGCACCGGGGCAGTTGCAGCAAGCAAGGTGGGTGAGGTGCAGGGTGCAGCCACCAATCCTTCAGGGGTCGGTGGCTATGACTACCGGTTGCCGAAACTGGCCAAGGGCAGTCGGTTGCTTTTTCTGGGTGACTCCATCACCGACATGAAATGGGGACGCAACGAGCGCGATCGCAATCATTACCTTGGACACAGCTACGTTTACCTGATTGCCTCGCGGCTCGGGGTGGATATGCCGGAGGCGCAGTTTGAATTCTTCAATCGCGGCATCAGTGGTCACAAGGTTTCTGATCTGAAAGCGCGTTGGCAAAAGGATGCTATCGATATGAAGCCTGATCTACTCACTATACTTATTGGAGTGAATGACGTGAGCCGGGGCGGCACCCTGGAGCAATGGGAAGCGGACTACCGGTTTATTTTGGATGCCAGTCGAAAGGCAAAAGCCGATTTACCGGTGGTGTTACTAGACCCCTTCGTCCTGCGGTCAGGTAGATTGAAGAATGAAGTTGCATGGAAAAAATGGCGGGGAAAGGTGGATCAATACTGTGGTATCGTTGCGCAGTTGGCCAAGGATTATGATGCCATTCACGTGAAGACCCAGGAAGTTTTCGATGCGGCCGCTAAGGCGGTCAGTCCTGAGCAGTGGATTTGGGACGGGGTTCATCCACTGCCGCAAGGCCATGAATTAATCGCGCGCAACTGGCTGCAGCAAGTCAGCGACTGAAGGGTTTAAAAAAATGTTTTTTTGGCGGTTTTTCGCTGATTGGGGTGTTGATTCCCCTGTTCCCTCAAGCAGCTGCCTGATACAAAAGAGTCCTTCCAATTTTAGACTTCGCATTTACGTCAACACCAATTGCCCCTCTGACTAGTTCGCATGAAGAGCAGTCAATTCACCGAGATGAACTTGTTCATGCATATCAAGACCTTGTATGAGATTGTAAGTTCGTGAACGTTTCATTTAATGCTTTTTCTTGTGCGAATTGGGTGACTGCAGGATGATTGGCGCGTGACCCGCTTGTGCAGGATTTTTTGCCTCATCTCTGTTGCTCAACCGCTTGGCCAAGCGTCGGAGCGGTTTGATTATCATTCCATCCGTAAACAGTCGATGGTGGCGTCGCAGGGGATTTATGAGGGGGAACTGCATCTACGTACGGAAGGGAAGGCGCGACCACAGGAAATGCGCGGGTATGGTGCAGGCTGGCGCGGGGACAGTCACCTGCTCTGGGACGGTGTGGTGGAGGAATCAAATGCGGTCGAGTTCGATGTTTCCGAGGCGGGCAGATACGCGCTGGCGATGCAGTGGACTTTGGCTCCCGATTATGGGGTTTTCGAGGTGAAACTGAACGGCAAGGTGGTTGAGCCGCAGCTGGATTTGTATTCGCCACGTGTGAAACTGGCTAACCTGCGCGATCTAGGCGCGATTACGATGAAGGCAGGTGCTCAACGTCTGGTTATCAAGCTTATCGGCGGCAATCCAAAGGCGCAGAAGTTTCAGGGGAAGGGTTATTTGTATGGCTTGGATTATTTGGAACTGACCGATCTTTCGCCCAAATCAGAGAAGCCCGAGGAGATCAAGTCCACGGTAGAGGCCCTGTTTAATTTGGACGAGGCGCGCCTCATGATGAAGCAGTATTGTTTTCGGTGTCACGGAGTGAAGAAGGTGAAGGGCAAGGTAAACCTCGAGGCCTTGGTCAAGCGCGCGGATTTCCTGAAGCACATCGAGATTACGCAGCACGCGGCGGAGATGATGGCCAAGGTGGAGATGCCGCCGGAGGATGAGATGCAGCCGACGAAGATCGAACGTGCAAAGCTTGCACATTTTTTCGACGACTTAGTGGGCGAATATTTGCAATCAAATATGGAGCTCGAGCCGGTGGTGATGCGCCGGTTGAATCGATACGAGTACAACAACGCGGTGCGCGATCTGTTGCAATTGCGCGGAGATATTTATCCGCTGCCAGAGAAGGTGATTCGTTCCAGTAACTATTTTGATCCCTCCATTGGTCGCATGCCGGACTCAGTAAATGCCGGCAACCGTACACTGGGTAAAAACATTGTGGAGAAACAAATCCTTAAGGGTGTCGACCCCTTTGCTATTGATCTGCAGGCCGAGCACGGCTTCAATAATCAGGGTGAGCAGTTGAGTGTCCCACCAATTTTACTGGAGAGTTTGCTGAAGCTGGGGCGTGCGATTGTGAACAGCCCCGAGTTTGACGCGTATTCGGGCCTGCGTAACACGTTTTTCAAGGATAACGGGAAACCGGTGGAGACGCGGCTCCGGACGTTTCTGGAGCGCGCCTTTCGTTCGCCGGTGGAGAACCCGGTGCTGAAGCGCTACGCGGCGTTTCATGCGGCTGAGCAAAAACGTACCGGCTCATACACACAGGCGATGAAGTCCGTCGTGGCGGCTGTGCTCGCTTCACCAAAGTTTATCTACGTGGTGGAATCCAAGGATGGCGTTGGTAAGATGGCACCGGCTAGTGACTATGAGTTGGCGCAGCGCCTGGCGTTGTTTCTCTGGAGCAGCATCCCGGATGAATCCCTGATGGCAGCCGTGCGCAAGGGTGAATTGCGCAACGCTGAGGTGCTTGAGGCCCAGGTGCGCCGCATGCTCAATGATCACCGTAGCCGCGCTCTCTCCGAGAACTTTGCGCGCCAATGGCTGCGGCTGGACCAACTCACCACCGCCGTGCCGGACTTTGATCGGTTTCAGGTGTACTACTCTCGCATCGGTTGTGAGCAGTGGAAGTTCGGTCTGCAAACCATGGTGGAGCCGCTGTTGCTTTTTGAAAGTGTGCAGGTGGAGGACCGCTCGATCATGCTGTTTGTCGATAGCAACTACTCATACCGTTCCGATGAGTTGCAGGCTTGGTACACGTCTCCAGGGAGCCCTTTTGGAAGCAAAGGAAATCGCAACCGTTTTAACACCAACACACAGATTTTCCGTAAGCGAATATTGCATAGTCGGCGGGAGGGCGGAGTGATTACCACCGCTGCGGTGCTCACGATGACAGCAACGCCGTTGCGCACAAGCCCCATCAAGCGTGGCGCGTGGGTGGCCACGACGATCTTCAATGATCCGCCGCCGCCGCCGCCCGATGTGGTCCCGGAGATCGAGGCGGATGATGCGGCCATCGAGGCCAAGGGCCTGACCATTCGCGAGCGTCTCAAGCAACACGCCACTGACCAGACCTGTGCCAGTTGCCACGCGCGCATCGATCCGCTGGGTTTCGCGTTGGAGAGCTTCGATCCCATCGGGCGTTGGCGCGAAAAGTACAGCAGTGGCCTGCCTATCGACTCCAGCGGCAAACTGTTTGGCGAGGCTCAGTTCAAGGACATCGAGGCGTTCAAGAACGCCATTCTGGAGCGACCGGAAAAATTCATGCGCGCCTTCAGTGAGCATCTGTTGAGCTACGCGCTCGGCCGCGAGTTGAAGGTCAACGACAAGCCGTCGATCGACAAAATCACCCGGCGCGTCATGGCCGATCACGGGCGTTTCTCCACCGTGGTGGTTGAGATTGCCAAGAGCCTCCCGTTCCGGCATAAAACCGGGCAGAACAAAAGCAAATGAATGTGCTGAAAGAAACGCAAATCCCGAGGCGTACTTTCCTGCGCGGCTGCGGCGCGGCACTGGCGCTGCCGTTACTCGATGCGATGCAGGCCAGCGGTGCGAAGTCTGTTCAGCCGCCCAAGCGCGTCGCGTTCTTTTACACGCCCAACGGCGTGGCGCAAACGGCGTGGCACCCGGCTGAGACCGGCCACAACTTCGCCTTAAGTCGTACGCTCCAGCCGTTGGAACCGCTACGCAAAAAATTTTCACTCTTCACCAATCTTGATCGCGTGAAAGTGCCGGGGACTGATGGGCACGCGCAGGCCGGCGCGTGTTACCTCAGCACCGCTGCGCCTGATGAACTTTCGCCCGCGGGATATCCCCTCAAGCGCACCATCGACCAGGTCATTGCCGACACCGCCGGCAAGGCTACGGCTTTCCGTTCGCTTGAGCTCTCATGCAACAGCTTTACCGACAACCGAGAGTCGGTTTATTTCGACAATATCTCTTGGTACGGCCACGGCCATGTGGCGCGTTCCATCAAGGATCCGCGCAAGGTCTTCCAGCGTTTGTTTAATGTGAAGGAACATCGCGCCAACAGCAGCGTACTCGATCTTGTGTTGGCCGATGCCGAAGATTTGCAGGGTAAACTCGGTCGACTCGACCGCCACAAGCTCGACGAGTATATGGACTCGGTACGTACTGTGGAGCAGCAGATCGAGCGCATCACCAAGCGGCAGGTGGATATTCGCGACATTGACCTTGAGGAGCCGGAAAAACTTTGGACCACGATGCGCCGTGATGAATACATTCAGATCATGGGTGATTTGATGATCCTTGCACTGCAAACTGACCTTACGCGCGTGAGTTCCATGATGGTTGCGCCTGAGCGCTGGTCCACGCCGCTGATGTTCGAGGATGTGTTTGTGAAACCCATCGATCATCACGGCTGGACGCACAATCAAAAGAATGCTGAGGTGCTGGATGATCTCGAGAAACTCGACCATTTTCACATGCGCCAGTTTGCGCGCATCAGTGCCAAGATGGATGCCATTCAGGAAGGTGAAGGCACGTTGCTAGACAACATGATGTTTACCTACGGCTCCGGCCTCAGCAGCGGTATGTTGCACGAATGCACCAATCTGCCCACCGTGATTGCCGGCAGTGCGGGTGGTCTTCTAAAAACCAACCGTCACGAACAGCATGACAAAGGCACCCCCATCGCCAATCTCTGGGTTTCCATGGCCCAAATCATGGGCGTGAAAACCAACCGACTCGGAGATAGCACCGGTTCTCTCAAAGGCTTTCTCGCATAAGACGACTCCAGGAAAATTTATGAAAGTTTTGTTCGCGCTTTTTATTGCGGCGGTGTCACTTTCAGCTGCGCCCAATTATGTGCTGATTTTTTGTGATGATCTCGGGTACGGCGACCTGGGGTGTTATGGGTCGAAGCAAAACCGCACGCCTCGTATTGATCAGCTGGCGCGTGAGGGCATGCGGTTCACCGATTTTTATTCCTCCAGCCCAGTGTGCACCCCTTCGCGTGCGAGCCTGATGACCGGCTGCTATGCGCGGCGGGTGGGGATGCACGAGGATTTCACCGGGCACTGGGTGCTCATCCCGCGCAGTCGTCGTGGGCTCAGTCCCGACGAGTTGACTTTACCTGAGGCGCTCAAGGCCGAGGGTTATGCCACCGCTTGCATCGGCAAATGGCATCTTGGCGATCAACCGCCGCATCTGCCCACTGCGCACGGTTATGATGAGTACTATGGTATTCCCTATTCCAATGACATGGCCAACAAACGTCGCGGTGATCCGCCTTTACCTTTGGTAAAACAAAAAAATGTGATCGAAGCACCGGCCAATCAAGCCACACTCACGCAGCGTTACACAAGGGAAGCGGTAAACTTCATCGAACGCAATCGCAAGCGACCATTCTTACTGTATCTGCCGCACACTTTCCCACATCTCCCGCTCTTTGCCTCGAAGGACTTTCACGGCAAAAGCGCCAACGGTCGTTACGGTGATTCGGTGGAGGAGATCGATTGGTCCACCGGCCAGATTTTGAATGCGCTTAAAAAGCATGGTCTTGAGAAAAACACACTTGTGATTTTCACCTCGGACAACGGCTCCAACGGCCGCAATGGCGGATCCAATGCACCCTTGTCAGGTTACAAGGGGAGCACGATGGAAGGCGGCATGCGCGTGCCAATGATCGCCCGCTGGCCAGGCCGCATTCCCGCCGACAGCAAGTGTAGTGCACTGGCCAGCACCATGGATTTTCTGCCGACCTTCTGCGCACTTAGTGAAGCCAAACTGTCCAAAAACAAAATCGATGGGCACAACATCGCGCCGTTGTTATTCGGAGACGAGGAATCCTCCCGAAACGAGGCATTTTTTTATTATCGTCGCCGCCAGCTTCAGGCCATCCGCTGGGGCGATTGGAAATGGCATCTGCCTTTGAAGAACACATTTCCAGCGTGGACCACACCGAACAACAAGGGCCGTGGACGACCTGGTAAGTTGGTGAATCTCAAAACAGATCTCGGTGAGAAGATCAACGTTCAGAAGGAGAACCCCAAAGTGATGGTCAGGATGAAACAACTTGCTGCCCAGGCCGTCACACAACTCGGAAACGAAGCCGAGCCCGGCACGAAGACACGTAAGGCAATGACTTTGGATTCCTCCAAGCCAATGGTTTTATCCAAACGATAACACCTTTTTTCATGCAAGTCGCATGACCAAACAAATCTGCCAATCTTGCTTAATGACCTGCATGATGTCTCTTGTGGTGCCATTATCTGTTTTCGAGGCCAAAGGCAAACCGGCAAGTAACAACTACCTGAGTTACCCATGACTAAATCAAATAAGACCAACCGGCGTTGTTTCCTGAAAACGAGCGTTTTGGCTGCTGTTTCTGCGCCGACGATCATTCCCTCATCCGCGTTTGGCCAAGCGGGCAAACCAGTGCCGAGCAACCGAATCACTGTGGGCCTCATCGGCTGCGGTGGGCGTGGGGTGGGCGTGATGAACTCGTTCCTGAACGAGCCCAGCGCGCAAGTCATTGCCACCTGCGATCCCTATGAGTCCCATTACCGTGGACAAGGGAAGGGCCGCGCGCTTGGCCGCAAACCAGCAGCCGAGATGGTCGGCAAAAAGTACGGCTCGAAGCCCTGCGACACTTACGTTGACTACCGGGAGCTGTGCGCCCGTGATGATCTCGACGTCGTGATTGTTGCCACGCCCGACCATTGGCACGCAGTGCAGGCGCTTAAGGCGCTTCGGAACGGCAAGGACATCTACTGCGAAAAACCGGTCACCCATTTTTTCGCTGAGGGCCAGGCGCTTTATCGTGAGGTGGCCAAGCGCAAGGCGATCTTTCAAACCGGCTCGCAACAGCGTTCCGCAACTGTGTTTCGTCGCGCCGTGGAACTCGTCCGTAACGGGCTCATCGGCAAGGTCAAGGAAGTGCAGGTCGGTTTGCCCAAGGGGCCGGACAAGATCAAGGGCAATCCGACCGAGGAGGATCGTTCCGGCCGGGAGGATTACCAACTCTGGACCGGTCCCGCGCCGATGCTGCCATACGTGCACGCGCGCCATCACCAAATGTGGCGGGTGCACCTGGCATACGGTGGCGGCCAGTTGATGGATTGGATCGGTCACC
>CAJWPV010000004.1 GCA_913045395.1 uncultured Verrucomicrobiota bacterium
CGAGATGGTTGGTCGGCTCGTCCAGAATCAGCAAATCAGGATTGGAAACGATCGCGCGACAAAGAGCGACCCGCCGTTTTTCGCCGCCGGACAGCGTGCCCATCAGCCGGGCTGCGTTGGGAGTGTTCAGGTGCGTCATCGCCGTCTCTATTCGCGTGTCGATGTTCCACGCATCGGCCGTGGCGATCTGTTGCTCCAGCTCATTTTGCCGCTTCAAGTCAGGGGTCAGCGACTCGTATTCGTCGAGCAGATTGAACTGATGCGCGGCTCCGTCGCGAATTGTGTCGAGTACCGAAACTTCATCCAAAACATCGAGATCCTGCGGCAGATATCCGACCACCAAGCCGGAGCGCAGCGTGACCTTACCGTCATTGGGTTGCGTTGTGCCGGCAAGAATTTTCAGGAAAGTCGACTTGCCGCAGCCGTTGCGCCCGACCATCCCCAAGTGATCGCCATCTCGGATCGTCAGCGACGCGGCCTTGAGCACTTCGTGGTCGTTGAACCGAACCTTGAGGCCAGCGACGTCGAGCAAAGTAATGTTCAGAATCTGGGACACGACTCGGGGTTTGTGGCACCTGGACAGGCGGTACGCCGATCAAAGCTCCTTTTGATTGGGCGGAACTCTGGAGAGAATCAGCTCACCATTGTTTTGCTCGAAGTAACTGGCGGCCCATTCACTCGCGAAGAGCAGCACCGGGTTGCGATCCGAATCCCAGCCAAAGCGCGAGCCGGTTGGTGGCGAGAGCTTGTCCATCGCCTCCTCGGTGAATCCTGATGGCAGCCAACGAACGACAGACCACGGAGCCGTTTCGAGTCGTGAGACGGCATTGTACTCGCTCTCCAGCCGAAACTGCACCACGTCAAACTGCAACGGTCCCACCGCCGCCAACACAGGCGCTGTGACGGCGCTGCCCCTGAGGCTCAGGCATTGGATCGCGCCTTCCTGCAGCAACTGGTCCAGCCCCTGCCGGAACTGCTTGAACTTGCCGGTGTCCGTGTTGTGCAGGTAAGAGAAACTCTCCGGAGTGAATCGCGGGATTTCGTGAAAGTTTGTATCCTTGCTCGTGCTCAATGTGTCGCCGATTCCAAAATCCGAATGACCGACTAGGCCGATGATGTCGCCGGCGAACGCCTCGTTGAGCGTCTCGCGTTCCTTGCCAAACAACCGATGCGAACTGGCCAGGCGCACCTTCTTGCCAGTCCGTGAATGGTACACCGTCATGTCGCGTTCAAACTTGCCGGAGCAGATACGAATATACGCAATGCGGTCGCGGTGCTTCGGGTCCATGTTCGCCTGGATCTTGAAAATGAAGCCGGAGAACTCCTCGTCGCTTGGCTTGATGAGTTCGCCGTTGGTCTCACGCCCCTGCGGCGGAGGTGCGTGATGCAGGAATCCCTTCAGGATCAGTTCGACGCCGAAGTTGTTCATCGCGCTGCCGAAGAACACCGGCGTCGTCCGTCCGGCGAGTATCTCGTCACGGTCAAACTCCGCGCCGGCGATCTCCAGCATCTCCAGTTCCTCGGTGATCTTGGCCAGAATCTCCCCCGATACCTGCTCTTTCACGAAGCCGTCCGTGATGTCGCCGACCTCGACCGGTGCCATGTACGCGCCGCCGGTCGTGCGCTCGAACAAATGCACCTGCTTGGCTAAGCGGTCGAACACGCCCTTGAAATCCGCGCCGTCGCCGATTGGCCAGTTCACCGGGAACGCCTTGAGATGGAGTACGCTCTCGATTTCGTCCAGCAACTCGACCGGTCCCTTCGACGGCCGGTCACACTTGTTGATGAATGTGAAGATCGGCATACCACGTTGGCGGCAGACCTCGAACAACTTCTGCGTCTGTGCCTCGATGCCCTTGGCGGCGTCAAGCACCATCACCACAGCATCGACAGCCGTAAGCACGCGATATGTGTCCTCGGAGAAATCCTTGTGCCCCGGGGTGTCGAGCAGGTTAATCTGATACCCCTGATAATCGAATTGAAGCACCGTCGAACTGACCGAGATGCCGCGCTTGCGCTCCAGTTCCATCCAATCCGATGTCGTCGCCCGCTGGTTTTTGCGTGAACGTATCGTTCCCGCCAATTGCACCGCGCCACTGTAGAGGAGCATCTTCTCGGTGAGGGTGGTTTTACCGGCATCCGGGTGGGAAATGATGGCGAAGGTTCGCCGTCGGCTAATTTCGTTCTGCATGGTCAGAAAACCAAAAGGGCGCGGACTGTACCAAAAGCCGAAAGAGCAACAAGAAGAATGCCCAAACAAACAACATAAAATCTAAAGAAAAAATGGAATAAAAAGTCATTTAAAAGTATTATAATGTATTTTATTGACATAATATACAATTCAATGTTCTTTTTCCGAAGTTGAACGATGATCGAAGTTGATGATTTCAAGGCGTTTGATGCCCATGAAGTGGCCGAGATGCTATGCCTTAAATATCGGACGGTGACCCGTTACATCCAAGCCGGCAAAATCCGCGCCCGAAAGATCGGAAAAAAGTATTTCGTCACCGAGCAGGATGTCAAAGCCTTCATCCTAGCCCAGGAAACCAACGTCGAATCAGCCAAAACTGAGCTTTATAGCGGGGCAATTCGAGAAGATTAACGTTAAAGTTAATCTTTTTGTGTATTGTCCTCGATCCAAGCAAGGTATTTTTGGCTACCGGCGGACAATGGCAGGGCGACGAATTCCGGGGTGTCGTAGCTGTGAACGTCCCGGACGATTCGCTCCAGTTTGGGCAGCACTTCCTGCCGTGTCTTGAAAATAACCAGCGCTTCCTTGCTGCTTTCGAGTTTTCCCTCCCACCAGTAGTGCGATTCGATCGCCGGAACAATGTTGGCGCAGGCCGCAAGCTTGGCCTCCAGCCCGGCCTTGGCCAAGCGGCGGGCTAGGGCCATGTCCGGTGCGGTGACCATTACGACGGCAAAGTCATCCGGTACATTCATGCGCCCCAGCTAACTTGGTCAAGCCAGGAAGGTCAATTTCCTTGACCGGCCAAGCGCTTGGCTAAAGTCTGCCGCCAGGTTCATCCTCATGAAAAGTCACCTATCTTTTTTGGCGCTTGGTATTGCGTGTTTCGCTGCACTTGGCCAAGCGATGGCGGAGGAGAACTGGCCGGCGTTTCGTGGGTCGAAAACCCTTGGCATCTCCGATAACCCCAACCTCCCGCTTGAATGGACCGACAAGAAAAACGTCGAGTGGAAAATCGCCGTTCCGGGGCTAGGTTGGTCGAACCCGGTGGTGCACAGCGGGCGCATTTACCTGACCTCAGCGATGAGTGACGGTGAGATAGAGCCCCGTAAACCGGGGCTCTATTATGGTGGCGACCGCAAGGAGCCGATCAAGCATATGCACCACTTTATGGTTTTGTGCCTTGAGTTGAATACCGGCGACTATCTTTGGCAAAAGGAAGTACTTGCGACTCGGCCGCTGACGCCGATTCACATCAAGAACAGTTACGCCGCGGAGACGCCGGTGACGGATGGCGATCGGGTGTACGCCTATTTCGGCAGCCATGGACTCTACTGCCTCGACAAAACCGGCAAGGTGCTTTGGAAGAAGATGTTCAAGCCGTACAAGATGCGCAACGGATGGGGCACCGGAGCGTCCCCGATTCTTGATGGTGACAATTTGATTATCGTCAATGACAACGAGGAAGACAGTTGGTTGGCAGTTTACAACAGGGTGACCGGCGATGAGATTTGGAAAATCAAACGCGAGGAACCAAGCAACTGGTCGACACCGTACGTGTGGAAACATGACGGAACCAAAGAGCTTGTTCTGACTGGCCGTAATCGCACGCGTTCGTACGACCTTTCCGGCAAAGAGCTTTGGAGTCTAAAGTGGAAAACGCGCACGTCGATTGTGATCCCGACGCCGTTTGAGGCGCACGGCATGCTCTATATTGCTTCCGGCTACGTGGGCGATCGGGAGAAACACGTTTATGCCATTCGTTCTGGAGCCAAGGGAGATATCTCGCTGAAGTCAGGCGAGAAAAGTAACAAGTATATCGCCTGGTACGACAAACGTGCAGCTCCATACAATCCGTCGACATTAGTTTATGGAGATGAATTTTATACGCTCTTCGACTTTGGTTTCCTTGCCTGTCGCGATGCCAAAACCGGCAAGGTGCACTTTGACAAGCAACGGATTAACCCGGACAACCCGACCGGTTTTACGGCATCGCCTTGGGCGTATCGCGGCCATGTCTTTGCATTGAGCGAAGCCGGCGACACGTACGTTTTCAAGGCGGGCAAACAGTACGAACTGATCCGCGTGAACCACACCGGCGGCATGAGCATGTCCAATCCCGCCCTGGCAGGCGATCGCCTCCTCATTCGCAACCAGACCCACCTCTTCAGCATCCGCGAAGAGAAATAGCGCCTGGCCAAGCATTTGGTTTTATTTCCCTTCAGCCTTCGGCTTGGCTTCCGTCTTGCCACCGTTTTTGCGGAGAGGGTCAAGGTTTGGTTTTCTTGCGCTAGTTCTCTTGCATGTTGCGGTGTCCGTCCAGACTTATCCTTTGCATTCACGTCCGCTCCATTAGCCAAGTGCTGTTTAACGGCTTCGATGTTACCTTCTTTGGCAGCATGAAGAAGCGCACGATTTGCTTTTGAATCTCCAGGTTTAGCGGGTTCTGTTTTTTTTGGAGCAGGCGTCTGCTATGACCCCCTACACCCCACCAACAGCACGGCTGCGATTGTTGTGAGCAGGAGTTTTATTTTTCGAAGAGCCGGGCGATAGGTTTGCCGGCTTTTGGATTCTGTTCGCTATAGTCGAGATCGATGAAATGGCAGAGGGTGGCGGCGATTTGATTCATGACGACCGGTTCGCCGCCGGTCCACTCGCCGCGAAGTGAGCTGTCCGGGCTGATGACTGCCAGCCAGGTATTCTTGGCGTCCCTGATCTGCGCGTTGTGAGTGTGCCAGTTCAGCGCAATGTCGCCCCGGCCATGGTCGGTGGTGATCAGCAGGGTGGTCTTGTCCCGGTATTGCGAATTGTCCTGCAGCCAGTTCCATAGCTCGTTGAAAAAAGAATCAAACCGTGCAATGGCGGCAAGCACACGGTCGTATCGCTTTTCATGAGCCCAGTCGTCGGTTTCGCCGAGGCTGAGATAAAAAATGCGAGGTTGATGGGTCTTGAGGTGCGCCATGGCAAATCGAAAGGTGTATTCGTCGTGACGTACGGTGTCCCACGGCGTGAGGGTCTCGAATTGCAACCGGCTCATGGACTGGACGGCCGGATCCGGGTGCGCGTAGGTCTCATACCCAGCGTTGGTGAATACTGCGCCGGACTCGTGCTGCACCGCCACCCCGATCACATCCCACGAGGCGAACGCGGCAACCTGTTTTTGCTGTAGGCCGAGTTTGTGGCGGAGGAACTCGAGCACGGTGGGGTTGGGGTTCAGGACTTTGTCGTTGCTTTTGATGAGGTCGTCCCTTGCATGGCCGGTGAGGATTTCCGAGTAGCCGGGATAGGAAAAATGCAACCGGTTGGCCAGGCGTACCACACTTCCCTTTTGTGGGTTTCCGGCGACTGAGCCGTGGCGGTGCATCCATTCGCCCCAGAAAAACGGCATGAGTTTCTTCCGGCGCTGCACCGGTGTTTCCGCCCAGAAGCGTTTGTATGTTTTGGTGTCCTCCGGTTTTCCATCGGTTGTGGTCGCCTTGAGTATCTCGAGGTCCAGGCCGCCGAAAAGTTCCTGATACCGTACACCGTCCAGAGTGATTAGGATGAGGTTTTCCGTTTTACGCTCGGCAGCCAGGCCGCAGTCGAGCAGCACCAGTGCAGCGGTCAGGTAGGCCAAACGCTTGGCTAACTGAGGGATTGGGTTTGTCATCATGGCGATGGCTTAGAGTCGTTTCACGTACACGTAGTAGGCGCCGCAAATAGGGCGGTTTGATTGCTCAGTGAACCAGGTATGCAGGCGCGCCGGGCCTTTCGGGAGCGTCACCGCGAAGGTGGCGGCCTTGTCGGTTGGCTTCACCGGTTTGGTTGTTATTTTGTGGTTGATGAACAACCGGGCCTGTCCGATGGGCAGCGCTCCCTGGCCGTTGTATGAGGCACCCAGCGCGAGGTTGGCTTCGCTTGGCCAACGCCGCAGCTCCAATTCGTATTTACCCGCTTTAGCGACATCCAACTCCCAGTAGCCGTTTTTCAGGTCGCCGCGCCGGACCTGTCCCTGCTGGTCGATGAACACGTCGAGCCACTCGCAGGCGGTGAGCATCATCGGGTTTTCGGCGTCGCTACCGATGATTATCCGCTGCGGCTCGTTGGCAATGTCGCCGACGGAGGCCCACCAGTCGTCGAGGTGTTGCCGCATCTTCGCAGTCACTTTCGGATGCTCGTCGAGCACGTTGTTTTTCTGCAACGGATCGTTCTCGAGATTGTACAACTCACTGTCCCGAAGCATCCGCCATCTTTTCCAGAGCACCGCGCCGCCTTCGCGCCGTAGGATCGAGGGCGAGTCGGGCGTGGGAAAGTCGAGTCTGCCAGGCATGCGGCTGTAGTTGACCACGAGCATGCGTTCAGCAGGCACGGCGGCTTGGCCGCGCAGCGCTGGGGCGAGACTGATACCGTCGAACTTGCGGGTTGTCTTGACTCCGCAGAGGTCAAGCAGCGTCGGGAGCAGATCCTGTGTCTGCGTCAGGCCACCAATGTCGCGCGGCTTGCCGAGGGAGCCGCCGGGCCAGCGCACAAAACATGGCACCCGGTGGCCACCCTCCCAAAGCTCGGTCTTTCGGCCGCGCATGCCGGCGGGATAATAGGCGTGGCCGAAGGTGCTGCCGTTGTCGGTCATGAAAAGCAGGATGGTATTTTCCGTCAGGCTGGACGAGTCGAGGAAGGACATCAAGCGCCCCATGTTTGTGTCAACGTTTCGGATCATCGCGAGGTAGCGTACGAGGTTGCTTTTTGTCCGCGGCGTCATGCGCGGCAGCTTGGCGTTGGCCACCATAGCCTGCATCACCTCGATGTCCTCGTCTGGCGCGTAGAATGGCCCGTGCGGTGTATTGGTTGGCAGGTAGGCAAAGAACGGTTGATTCGCATCGGCGCACCGCTTGATCCAGTCGATGGCGTGGTCGAAGAAAATGTCGGTGCAGTAGCCGGAGAAGGTTTTGCGCTTGCCGTTCCAGCGGTACGTGTCGTCGAAGTAGTTGTTCCCCCAGTGATCCGGTACGGAGCCGATATGCGAGGAGGGGAACCACAGGGTCTCCTCGAAGCCGCGATCCTGCGGGCGATACGGGTGATTATCGCCGAGGTGCCATTTGCCGAAGATGCCGGTGCTGTAGCCCTGTTCACGCAGTAGATCGGCCATCGTCGGCAGATTTGCCCGCAGCAGCGTGCGGCCGCTGCTCACGTTGATCGCGCCGTTGCGCGCCGGGTCGAGCCCCGTCATGAGCGAGCCGCGTGTCGGCGTGCACATCGGCGAGGCATGGTAGTCGGTGAAGCGCACGCTCTGCCCGTGCAGCCGGTCGAGGAACGGCGTGTTGAGGACCGGGTTGCCGTGCGCGGAGAGTTCAGGATACCCTTGGTCATCCGTCATCACGAGGATCACGTTTGGCCGGGCCGCTTGGCCAAGCGGGAGGGCAGCCAACATCAATGCCGTTGAGAAAAGAGCAGGGAGCAAACGCATGAGGCGATTCTAACGGCGTTTGCCGTCCCAACGCAACCTGCCAGAGCAGCCTGCTTGGCCAAGCGGAGTGAGCTTGCTGCCCCCTTGGTTTTATGGGTTGATGGCTGCCCTGAAATGACGCAGTTCGGCACATGGCAACCGAAGATCCGTGGGCGGTTGTATTACAACTGGCCACGCGGCACATGCGAGGAGGCACTGCGTTTTACCGGGTCAGAACAACTTGGTCTCGAGCCATACGACCTGGTTATCATCGGGGCGGGCGTGGTTGGATGCGGGCTTGCGTATCAACTGTCACAGTACGAGCTTCGTGTGTTACTCGTCGATCGATTGCACGATGTCGGTGAGGGTACCAGCAAGGCCAACAGTGCGATCATCCACACCGGCTACGATGCCAAGCCGGGCACGCTCGAGTCGGAACTGCTGCAAGAGGCCAGGGCCGCCTGGCCCGACTTGGCTGCGCGGCTTAAAATCCCGGTCGACCCGATCGGCGGCATCATGTTGGCGGTGACCGACGAGCAGGAACGCCAACTCGTAGCCGCCGAGAAAAACGCCCATGCCAACCACGCCACAGACGTGCGCATCCTTAGCGCCGCCGAGATTCGAGAGCGCGAGCCCAACGCCTCGCCGGACGTGCGCGGCGGGTTGCTTGTGCCGGGCGAGTCCCTGGGCGATCCATTCATGGCTTCGATCGCTTACGCCGAGGTCGCCCTGGCCAACGGCGTGGACATCCTGCTCGGCACGGGCATTGCCGGGGTGGAGCTTGGCCAAGCGCCAGGCGCACCGCTGCATCACCTCGTCACCGACGACGGCCACCGCCTCCCGGCGCGCCGCATCATCAACGCCGCCGGGTTGGGTAGCCGCCGCCTGGCGGACGGTTACGGTGGCGGCGCGTTCGACATCAACCCGCGCCGTGGCCAGTTCGTGTTGTTCGACAAATGCGCACGGTCGCTCGTGCGGCACATGCTGCTGCCGATGCCAAGCGCGCACACGAAAGGAGTGCTAGTGTCGCCGACCATTTTCGGGAATCTGCTCGCCGGACCGACCGCCGAGGATCTGCCACTCGGTGATCCAGAGGCCACGCACACCACCGTCGAGGGCATTCGTAGGGTCATGGAGGGCGGTTCACGGTTGGTCGATGGGCTGGCCCAGCAGCCGGTCATTGCCACTTATGCCGGTGCTCGATGCTCCTGCAACCAAGGTAGTTACGTGATCCGCTACAACGACGGCGCACCCGGAGTTGTCACCGTTACAGGCGTGCGCTCCACCGGGTTGACTACCTCCAATTCGCTGGCGCGTCACTTGGTCGATGGGATGCAGAAGGAGCTTGGCCTTGAGTTGTCCTCGGACACCGTCGCGCTCGATGCCCGGCCGGAGAGCGCCTGGCCCGGCTGGTGGCGCCGGCCGTTTGAAGACCGGCCGCCCGATGCCCGGGCCGATCACGGTTGCGCCGTTTGTTTTTGTGAAGTCATCAGCGAGGGTGAAATCCGTGATGCGCTCGACTCGCCGATCAGGCCTCGCACGATGGACGCCCTCAAGCGCCGCACTCGGGCATTGATGGGGCGTTGTCAGGGTTTCGACTGTCAGGTTCCATTGGCCGAACTCGTCTCGGGTCACACTGGCATCGGGATAGAGCAACTCACGAATAATGGACCGGGCAGTGAGCTGGTTGCGCCGGGTCAAGCGGTACGTCCGGAGGAGGTGTCGGCATGAACAACGAGGTGCATTTCAAAGTGGCAATCATTGGTGGCGGACCGGCTGGCATCGGCGCGGCCGTCGGCTTGGCCAAGCGTGGCGTTGGACCGGTTATTTTGATCGAGCGTCGTGGCGAGGTTGGTGGTACACCAATGGGTTACCGAAAAAAACCGGGTGGCGTACCGACGTTCGTCGAGTGGACTCGTGGTCGTGTGGTGTTCGGTGAGGAATTAGCCGGGCGCTTGACGAAGCGCTTGGCCCAAACCGGCACCACAATTCGGTTGAGCACCCAAGTCACCAAGATTTATCCCGCCGAAAAACGATTGACACTGCTTGGGCCCGAAGGCTTGGAGGATATCCTCGTCGATGCTGTTGTGCTTGCGGCCGGTGCCCGCGAACAAACACCCGCCGAGAAAGGGTGGCTCGCAGGTGCGCGAACGGCGCGGGTCGGTTTCACGCGGCACGTGACCGGCTGGCTTGACCGCCATGGATTGCTCCCAGCGCGCAAGCCGATAGTGGTGGGCTCGGACCTGATCGCCTATTCGGCTGCGGCCAAGCTCTGCGCGTTGGGCAGCGACGAGCCAGTGATGATAGACCAGCGACGAAGTCCCGAGGCTAGTTTTTTTGAGCGACTATTTTTCCGCCGCTGGACACGTCCTGATTGGTCCGGAGGTGTCTCGACTGTCGAGATAAAAGGCCATGGATCCCCCACTCACCTCGAGTCGAGTAACGGCCGGGAGTGGCAGGGGGACGGAGTAATCATTTGCGGCCAACTGGTGCCCAACACCGAACTGGCACTGATGGCCGGTATGGCCGTCGATTTGCCATCGAGGCAATTGCAACTGGCACGGGGCCAAACGTTGTCGCAACCGGGCTGGTTCGCAGCCGGGAATGTGCTGGGCGGCTTTCACGGCGCGCAGTGGTGCTACTTCAATGGCTGTAGCGTGGCTCGGTCGGTTGCACGTTTTCTCTAGGGTGTTGATTGTGTGGCAGGTCGACTTGACACGACAAGTGCCGGGGATAGTTTTTTGCACAAGATCGAAACGGTTAATGAACAGGGCCTTTGATGTTATAATAATTGGCGGTGGTGCATCGGGTTGCAGTACCGCAATGCAACTCTCGCTTCGGGGCAGAAGTGTGCTTGTTTTGGATAAAGCTCAATTCGGTTCCGGATCAACGGGCCAGGCAGCCGGTCTGGGAGGTCAGCTAAGGAGCAACCCGAGCGAAACGCGACTGCTCATGGAGGGCATCAAGGTGGTTCGCGAAATGGAGAGAAAACTCAACCAGAAAATCTTCACTAAGACAGGATCACTTCACGTTGCCGCCACCGAGGATCGGGCATTGGAGTTGAGAGACTTTGTTAAATCGGGAAAAGCCATTGGGTTCGAGATTGAGCTTGTGGACAGGGAATTCGCCAAGAGTAGGCTGCCCTGCATGCAAACCGACGACCTGATTGAGTTTTGCTACTGCGCGACCGACGGGCATTTCGCACCCAGCGAACTATTGAGCGGCTACATGAGGATTGCGCGGGATGCCGGGGCCACATTATTGTCCGATACGCTAGTGGAGGACATCCTGATTGAGGGAGGCAGGGTTAAGGGTATCCAAACAGCCGACGAAACTTTTTTTGCCCCTGTCGTGGTCAACGCGGCTGGCCCGTGGTCCTATCTTGTTGCGGAGTTGACCCAAACCCCCATGGCGACTGCGACACTGGGACATTATTATCTGGTCACGGAACCCATTTCGGACGTGCAGATTGCGTCCACTGATGCCGCTATAAGGGACAGGGCCAACCGCATTTATTCGAGACCTGAGATGGGGGGGCTACTGGTCGGGTCCTACGAGCAGGAGCCGGTTGAATACAGTATGGAAGCACTGCCTGAGGATTTTCAAATGTCGGAAATTCGGATTCAAAGGGACAACCTTAATGTTGCCCTGCTGATTGAGGCCGCATCGCAGCGATTTCCATTCATCAACGAACGAACACCCATGAGCGTCACAACGGGCATTATGACTTTCACTCCTGATGGGCATGCGCTTTGCGGTCAAGTGCACGATGTCGAGGGGCTTTACCACTGCACCGGGTTCAACGGCCGCGGAGTTTTCCAGAGCACCTCGGTGGGTCTTCTCATGGCGAATCTCATATGTCAGGAGCGCACCGGTTACCAAATGGGACATCTCGACGCGGACCGGTTTTCAGATGAACCATGGCTTGGTGACCGGGAATCCATAAGGACTCGATGTCGGAACCGCTACGCGAATCATTACTTGATTGCCTCCAAGGGTTGAGCACGCAGGTCAACCGAATAAATCAGATGGAGACACCATTCACGCTACGCGGGCTGGGTCGACTACGAACTACTTTCCTGTATCCAAGCAGTCTGCAAAGTAGGAGAAAGTGCCGGTTGGCATTCCGTTGTCAATATCCGAAGGCAGGCTTGTAGCAGGCGTTATCAGGGGCGGACTGGGTGTCCTCTGCTTTTCCCGAGGGGCCGTCCGTCAGACCGAAGTGTTTGGCGCGCAGTGCGGATGCCTTGCGATACTCGGCATGGCCGTCGGACATGACGAGGTTCCCGCCCCTAAAATGCACGGAGGCGTACCAGTCTGAGTTAGGCCCTCTTGAGTGGTGCCAGTAGGTGTACATGCCCTTGCCGCACCCGCCAAACGACGGCCCGTACGAGGGCCGTAACGCCGTGTAGCTTACGAGCCGGACGGTTTCCTGGATGATTGCCACTTGGGAAGGGTTAAGCACGCGATCCATTGACATATCCATCACTACTCCGTTGGGCAGGTAACTGGTGGCACTGGTCTTGGTGGCGTCCGACCCATCACCCGGTTTTTTCGCATCCGGGCACGAGTACACCTCGGTGCTCGGTCGGTCTTGTCTTTGGAGGTAGGGCGCGATGGCGTACAGGCAGTTGTTACGCCAGTAGGAGTTGCGCTTGTTCATGAAGTCCGGCACCTGCGACGCCTTGGGCGGGTATTTCTCGAAGTCGTTCTCGTAAAGCACCAGCGCGATGCCAATCTGTTTCATGTTGCCCAAGCACTGGGTCTGCCTGGCCTTCCCCTTCGCTTTGGCCAGGGCCGGCAACAGCAACGCCGCCAGGATGGCAATGATGGCGATCACCACCAGCAGCTCGATGAGCGTGAACGCCCGCTTGGTCTTTATGTTCATTTCGCTGCTTTGGTTTTCAGTTCATCAGCCGTCTTGGCGCCGTGCTCTCGGAGGAGGGCTGCGATTTCGTTTTGGGAAAAGCTTGTCGCACAATCAAGCGGTGTTTCGCCATCGAAGTTGATCGCGTTGACGTTGGCTTTGGCTGCGATGATCAATTCCACGATATCCGGGTGACCGCACCACGCCGCCCAGTGCAGGGAGGATGCGCCGTAACGTTCGTCCCTTGTGTCCGCATCGGTTCCAGCCACCAGATGTTGCAGGACGACTTCCCTGTTCCCCGCCTCGGCCGCAGCCCAAATGGGCGTCCCGGGCGTTGGGAGGGCAGTTGGCTCTGGAGTCGCACACCCCGCAAACAGCACGGCTGCGATGGATGTTTGTAGGAGTGACTTCATAGGAGCAATGACCTGGAAACCTAGAAAAGTGGGCGGAAATTAACAACCCCAATTCTTAAAAACCGACTCCAGCAGCCAAATCGCGGCTGGAAGGACGGGCGGCGGCGTGTCCGTTATTTGGCCAAGCGTTTACTTGATCGTCTCCAAGTGGTTGGGGCACAATCCGCCACGTCCGATGCCATTCTCAAGCGAACTCTACCGGCAACACCTCGAGGTGACACGGCGTTACTTCCTGCAACTGGGGGCAGTTGGTTTTGCCGCACTGAAGCCACTGCCGGTCTGGGCGGATTCCGATCAATCCCTCCTCGCCGACGCGACGGCTGACCTTGAGTATTTTACGCCGCAGGATGATTTCGGCACGGTCGAGCGTGGTGACCCCTTGCCGTACCAGCTGCCCTTGGAAAAGCGTCTCGAAGTTGGTTTGGAAAGGGAAACCTGGAAGCTTGACGTTGTCCCGGATCCTGAAAGCGATCCGCAGATGGACCACCCGCTCTCAAGGGCGAAGGGCAACGCGCTGGATTTCAACGGGCTCATGAAGCTGGCTGAGAAACATGCTGTGCGGTTTCTCAAGATCATGACCTGTAACAATATTGGTGCGCCGCTGGGCATGGGCTTGTGGGAGGGGGTGCCGCTGCGCAACGTCATTTGGGCAACGAAACCGACGGCTAACATCCGGCGCGTGTTTTATTACGGCCACCACAATGAGGATCCCGAGCAAATGTTCCGGAGTTCACTGCCGATCGGCCGGGTGCTTGAGGATCCACCGGGCGACAACCCAGTGATCCTCTGTTACAAGCTCAATGGCCAATGGCTCACGGGCAAACGGGGTGGTCCGGTGCGGATGCTGGTGCCCGATGCCTATGGCTTCAAATCGGTCAAGTGGCTCAAGAGCGTTGTGCTCACCAACAATTACCAGGCCAACGACACCTATGCCGGCGGCAATAATGACATTGACAGCTGGATGAAAACCATGAGCCGGTTTCACTTCAAGCCGGAAAAGGCCAAGGCCGGTGAACCGGTTCCGATAACCGGCTGGGCACAGGTGGGTGTGGGTGGATTGAGCAAGGTTCAAATTTGGATCAACCCGAAAGACAATGAGTGGCCTGAGGACGATCCATACTTCACCAAGGCGCCTTGGAGGAATGCAACCATTCTGCCACCGCCGACCCAATGGGGCGGAGACCTGCCCAGTGGCAGGCTGCCGGACAACGTGCGGTTTTTTGACACGAACGGCCGACCGAAACATTGGCCCATGCGCTACACGCTTGCCCACTGGGCCACGTTACTGAAGGGAATCGCTCCC
>CAJWPV010000005.1 GCA_913045395.1 uncultured Verrucomicrobiota bacterium
GCGAGACGAACACCGTGTCGGCGTCGCCGGTCTTGTACTCGTGCAGCAGCCCGTAACGACGGCCGGTGAGTTGCGCGAACTCCTCGCTGCACTGCTCGATGAAGCCAAGGATCGGCTCGTTGAAATTGTTGCGCCGGGCCACCACGCCGTTCATGTGGTGCTCCTGGTTTTGCACCGGGCCAATTAGCACCGGGTTTTTCAAATCCATCATCGCCGGCACCCGCCGCCGGGTTGGCCCGAACAATTCACGCTGCGCCTCGGTGGGGCAGTCGACCGTGTCGTCCGGCGCGCCGAGATACTCGCGCAGCAACTGGGATTCCGGGGAGCGATAGGTCCGCTCCGAGTGGGTGGTGAGCATGCCGTCCTGGATGTTCATGCCCGGGTTGAGCGCCAGCTCGTTGACCTTTCGCAGGATGATCGCCGCGTCCGCCGCGTGCTGGGCGTCGCGAGCCATCATCATCGTCCATCCAGTATCGAGAGCGCCGTAGAAATCGTCGTGACCGCAATGCACATTGAGCGCCTGTTTGGTCAGTGCTCGGGCACCAACTTCTAGCACCATAGTGGAGAGCTTGCCCGGTGCGTGGTAGTACTGCTCCATCGCGTAGGCGATGCCCTGCCCGGAGGTGAAGTTGACCGCGCGCTTGCCGGTCACGGCGAAGGCCGTGGCACCGCCTTGGGCGGCGTGTTCGCCTTCGCACTCGATCGCGATCTTTGAGTTGCCCCAGACATCCAGTTCGCCCATCGCGAAGGCTTCCTGATACAGTTCACCGCCCTCTGTGGACGGGGTGATGGGATAAAAAATTCCGCCCTCGGTGATTCGCGCCTCTACGCACTTTGCCACCAAATAATTGCCGTTGACGGTGACGGGAATGCCGGGATATCTCGGTTTCGAATCTGACTGGTTGGACATGTTTATTATCTAAATGAGTTCCTCCATCTGAGGCGTTGTCTGAAGGAAGATCGGGAAACAAGACACAACCGCCGAGTTATGTCCTGTCCTAGCTTAAGAGCCGCGATTTGGCGACAACGCACCCAAACAGAAACCTTAACGTCCCGGCTATCACCAAGCAATCAATTTTAGGGGACCTCATCATAAGCTGAAACATTCCTCATTATAAGTAAAGCTTATCCATGAAGCACTTTGATGGGCTTAAAAAACAGCGTTTCAAACTGTTTTCCCCGATACACCGCTTTTGGGCGCTGCCTCTGCTGGAAACGTCGTCAGGCTAGGTCGGCGGTACTGCGGACAATCTCGTCAAGCGGAGTCGCCGGTCGGAAGCCGGTGAACGCTTCGAGTTTATCAACGACTGGTTTGCGGCGTTGCATGTCCTCAAAGCCACTGTCGTACGCTTCAGCGTACGGCACGAGTTCGATTTTGGAGGTTGACATTGTCAACTCGATCACCCGCTTGGCCAAGTTGAGGATGCTCACCTCCTCGGTACCGCCGATGTTGAACACTCCCCCCGGCGCGCGGTCGCACTTGGCCAAGTGCAGCAGTGCCTCGACCGTGTCGCTGACATGGCAGAAACAGCGCGACTGCTGGCCGTCACCGAAGACGCGTAGCGGCTCTCCCGCCTTGGCCGCCTCGACGAAGCGAGGCAGCACCATGCCATACCGCCCGGTTTGGCGCGGGCCGACGGTGTTGAAAATACGCGCCACCGTGACCGGCAACTGGCGTTCGGCGTGGAAGGCGAGCGCGAGAAATTCGTCCATCAACTTCGAGCAGGCGTAGCTCCAGCGGCCCAGCGTTGGTGGGCCGATGAGCAGGTCGTCGGTTTCCGAAAACCCCTCCCGCGAGCTTTTGCCGTACACCTCGGAGCTGGACGGCAACAGCAGTGGAGTGCAGTTGGGCGCGGCGGCCTCGAGCATGATCTCGGTGGACTTGAGGTTGGTCTCGATGGTGCGGATCGGCGACTGCACGACGAGGTCCACCCCGACCACGGCTGCGAGGTGAAACACGTAACCCGAGTCGGCGACGATCGAGTCAAGCGACTCGCATCCGGTGACCGTGGTTTCAATCACCGTGAGGTTGGGATCGTCGGCGACGGAGGCCAGGTTTTCTCGTGAGCCGGTGGAGAAGTCGTCGATCACGACGACCCGTTCGCCCTGGCCAAGCAGCCGCTCGGCAAGGTGCGACCCGATGAAACCGGCGCCGCCGGTGATGAGGGTGTGTGGTGCGTCGGGCACGCCGCTTGGTGTCATCCAGAGACGCGACTGTCAAGCGACGCGAGCCATGTTGTCTCGACAAGGCGGCTTGGCCTGTCGCATTGTTGACGCGCCCTGATGGGGGGTGCTTTTCCGTCGAAGTGATAATTCTTGTCGCTATAACAGGAGCCAGCGGGATGATTTATGCCCAGCGCCTGCTGGACCGACTGGGGGCGTCCGGGCACGAGACACACGTCGTGCTCAGCGCCTATGCGCAAACGGTGATCCGGGAGGAGTTGCCGGACGGCCTGCGCCTGGTCAAGGGCATCGAGTCGCACGGGCTCAAGAGCATGAACGCGCCGTTCGCCAGCGGCTCGAACGCCCCCGACGCAATGGTCGTCGTCCCGTGCACGATGGGCACGATGGGCCGCATCGCGCACGGCTATGCAGACAACGTACTGTTGCGCGCCGCCGATGTTGCGATGAAGGAAAACCGGAAATTGATCCTCGTGCCACGCGAGACCCCACTGAACTTGGTGCACCTCAAAAATATGGAGCTGTTACTGCAAGCCGGTGCGACGATTTTGCCGGCGAACCCGCACTACTACTTTAATCCTCAGACGATCGGGGAGGTTGCCGACACGGTGGTGGCGCGGGTGCTCGATCACTTGGGCGTGGAGAACGAGGCCTCGCCGCGCTGGCAGGAGGAGGAATGAACGAAACCGAGTTGGTCGACGCACCTAAGCCGAAGCGCCGCGGCCCACTTGGCCTACTTCTCAAGTGGGGCGGGTTTGTGAAATTCTCTCACACCCTTTTCGCGATGCCGTTTGCCCTGGCCTCGATGATGGTCGCCTCGAGTGAGCACTACCGGTACTTGGAGGACGTAAAAGCTGAGTTGCCGGCGATGGCGGTGAAGTTCGGTTTCCCCGGCGTGAAACTGGTTGTGCTGATTGTCGTCTGCATGGTCTGCGCTCGGACGTGTGCGATGGCGTTCAACCGCATTGTCGATCGCAAGTTCGACGCGGAAAATCCGCGCACCGCCAACCGCCATCTGCCGGCCGGCGAGATCAGTTTGTTTAGCGCGTGGTCGCTCTGCATTTTTAGCGGTGCGGGTTTTATCGTCGCGGCGGGGTTCATCAACACCGCCTGCCTGGTACTTGGCCCTGTGGCGCTGTTTTTCATCTGCTTTTATTCGTTGACCAAGCGGTTTACAGACTACACGCACGTGTGGCTCGGCGTTTCGCTGGCGCTGGCGCCGATCGGCGCGTGGATCGCGGTGAAGGGCGGCACGATGGCTGAGTTGTTCCATCCGTTGCCGCTTGGCCAAAGCCTGCTGCCGCCACTGTTGCTCGGCATCGCTGTGGTGTTTTGGCTGATCGGCTTTGATATCATCTACTCGATGCAGGATTTCGAGTTCGATCGGAAACAGGGCCTACGGTCCCTGGTCACCGCCTGGGGGCCGGAGAGTGCGCTGACGGCGGCATTCCTGTCGCACATGATCATGCTCGGGCTTCTGTTGATTTACGGCATTACGCTCAAGATGCGGGTCGCTTTCATCATCGGTTGGCTGATTATCTTGTTCTGCCTTGCGTTCGAGCACTGGATCGCCCGCAGGCGTAGTTTGAAATGGATCAACACGGCATTCTTCAGGCTGAATGCCGTGATCAGCGCGGTCTTTTTCTTCGTCGTGGCCACTGAGATTGTGTTCCCATTTTTCCGCCGAATCCAGTGAGCTTTCTTATTCCAGACGAGCTGCAGGATATCCGCGAAAAAACTGCGCTTGGCCAACGGCTCGACGAGGCCGAGGCCCTAAGTTTGTTCGAGTGCGGCGACCTAAATGTGCTTGGCCAACTGGCCGACGAGGCCAACTTCCGCAAAAACAATGACCGCGCCAGCTACATTCTCAACCGTTATTTCAACTACTCGAACTACTGCATCCTGAGTTGCCAGTTCTGCGCCTTCTCCCGCAAGAAACGCGACAGCGACGGCTTTGAGCTGGCGGTCACCGACATGGTGCAAAAGGCGAAGGAGGCACTGTCGATCGGTATCACCGAGTTGCACATCGTCGGGGGACTGCACCCGTCGCTGCCGTTCAGCCACTACACGGAAATGATCCGTGAGTTAAAGGCGGTTGACGATCGGCTCCAGCTCAAGTGTTTCACCGCAATCGAGATTTTGCACCTGGCATGGATCGCCAAAAAACCGGTACCGGAGGTGCTTGGGGAATTCAAGTCGCTTGGCCTCGACTCACTGACCGGTGGCGGCGCGGAGATTTTTCAACAGGAGGTGCGAGACCGGATTGCCCGTGGCAAGGAGACGGCTGAAGAGTATCTCGACGTTCACCGCACCTGGCACAAGCTAGGCGGCCGCAGCACCTGCACGATGCTATTCGGACACCTTGAGACGCTCGGGGATCGTGTCGAGCACATGCGGCAACTTCGCGGGTTGCAGGACGAGACTGGCGGCTTCACCGGCTTCATTCCGCTGCCGTATCAGTCAGATAATAATGAGATTCCGGTTGAGCACCCGCCGACCGGTTTCGACATGCTGCGCACGCTTGCCGTCGCGCGGCTCTACCTCGACAACTTCGATCACATCACCGCGTACTGGGTCGGCATGGGGATGAAGCTCGCACAGGTAGCACTGAACTACGGCGCCGATGATTTACACGGCACGATTCTCGAGGAGAAGATTTTTCACATGGCCGGCGCCGAAACGCCGCAACTGCAGACGGAAACCGAGATGATTCATGCCATTCGCGAGGCCGGCCGGGTGCCGGTGCAGCGTGATACGTTTTACGAGCCGATCCGCGAATGGGCCGGGGAGGAGGTCTTGGCCAGGGCCTGAGCAATGGGGGAATTGACGGCCAAGCGCATTGGCTCCGTGCCTTATCTCAACTCTGTGCCGCTCACCTGTGGCATCGAGGCCAAGACTGAGTTTTTAACACCAAGCCGCTTGGCCAAGCGCTTGCGCTCCGGCGAACTCGTCGCCGGCTTGGTCAGCATCACTGAGGTGTTGTTCAATGACCTGTACGACGTTCTCGACGGCGTTGCAGTGGCGTCTGACGGGCCGGTGAAGAGTGTTTTTGTCGCGCACAAAAAACCGATCGAGCAGGTTGAGGTTATTCACTGCGACACGGCGTCACTCTCCAGTGTCAACCTGCTCAAGGTGACCTTGGCCAAGCGCGGGCTCTCGCCCCGGCTCGAGTCGTTCGGCGACTACAATCACGCCGCTGATTTGGATGCGGTACTGCTCATAGGGAACCCCGGCATCGAGTTTTTGAGGTTGCCGCATGAGCACCAAATCCTCGACCTTGGCCAAGCGTGGCGTGAGGATACCGGCTTGCCGTTCGTCTTCGCCGTGTGGGCCATCCGCCGCGATCAGCACCTGCCCGGCCTTGGTCAAGCGTTGCTGCAAGCCAAGCAGGACGGCTTGGCCAAGCTAGACGAAATCATCGCCACGTACCCGGAGTTCGACGCCGGGCTGCGCTTCGCCTATCTCCGCGAGCACATCCATTACGACCTGGGCGACCGCGAAAAACAGGGCATCGCCCACTTCGTCGAACGCCTCCGAGCCGTCACCGACGAGACCGTGTACGAGCCGAAATACATCGCCGGGTTTTAGGTGGCTCACCGGCGGCTTGGTTTGCTACCGTCGCACGCAGCGATGGAACCAACCCGCCAAGGCGCCCCAGTAAACGATCTGTTCAAGGCCAAGCTGTTTCGCGACTTCTCCGGCACGATGCTGTGGCAGGTGCTGGGCAAATTGTTCCAGGTCGTCGGCATGGTGTACGCCACGCGCTGTCTAGGCCCGGACAACATCGGCGTGTCGCGTACGATCATCACGCTGGCGATGACGCTGCAGTTGTTCCTCGCATTTGGGCTGGATGCCGTCGCGGTGCGGCACGTTGCCAAGGGCACGGCCAAGGCGGGTGAGATTGCCCCGGCGATTTTCACGTTCCGGCTCGTGTTGGGCCTCGTCGCCGCCGTGTTGTGGGCGGCGGCTGTTTGGCTGAGCCCGCTCGAGGGGCTGGAGCGCTGGACATGGCTGGCCGGTGCGCTGTTCCTGCTAGTGCTCAGTCTCGACTACAGTTGGCTGTTTCAAGCGACGGAACAAATGCCGCGCGCGTCGCGGTTCCAATTGCTCTCGTCGGTCGCGGCGAGTCTGTGGTTCATCCTGTTTTTCGAGAAAGGCCAGGCGCTTGGCAGCGACTTGTTTGTGCTGCTCGGGGCGAATGCGCTGGTGGTCGGTTTCGTGTGGTGGCGGATGTCACAAGAACTGGGCTTTCGTTGCCTGAGCCTCAAGCGCTTGGCCAAGGCCGGTGCGCTGTTCCGCGAGGCGTGGCTGATTTGGGCGTTCAACTTGAGTTACTTTTTGCTGGCGAACATGGCGCTGCCAATGAGCTTCTTTCTACTCGGCAAAACCGACGGCGGCCTGTTTGTTTCGGCGCAGCAACTGGTGGTCGCGCTGCAAATGTTCCTGCATTACTTCGGCATCATCATGGCGCCGCGACTGGTGGTGTGGAGGCAGGCCGACGTGGACTTGTTCCGGCGACGCGTGCTGCTGCTGGCCGGGGGCGCGGCGGCGGCGGGGCTGCTGTTTTCCGGAGGGTTGTGGCTGATCGTCGGGTGGTTATACCCGCTGATTTACGGCGTGGCGTTTACGGCGGACGAACCTTTGGCCGGACAGACGTCGGGATTGTTGCCGGTGCTGGTGCTCGGCAAGTTTTTTGCGGTCGGCACGGCGATGTTCACCTGGGCGCTGTGGGCGGAGCATCGCGATCGGCTGCCGGTGCTGTGCTGCCTGCCGTGCTGCCTGATTTCCGGCGCGCTCTACTTTTGGCTGCTGCCGATTCACGGCAACACCGCCGCCGCTTGGCTGACGCTCGGCTCAGAGTCGGCGCTGATGCTGTTCTCGGCCTTGGCGTTCATCTGGGCGGCGCGGCAGTCGCGGCTCAAGTTGGCCTAAAACTACTCGGTCACTTTGGCTCGGTAGAAGCAGCGAGGCAGCCAGATGCGTCGGACGTCCCGGAAACTCCCGCGTCCGTTTTTGAGTATCACTTGGCCAATCCGGCTCCATTTTTTCAAGTCCACCGATGCCTCGATGTCGCATTGTGTATCGGCGACACCGATCACCTCAAAGGTCATTTGCCCGTCGTGATTCATTCGCACGATGCCGGGGAGCGACTGCCATTTCTTCAGCACATTGGCGGCGGGGATGTTGCCGTTGGCCAAGGCTACCACCATGGGTGTCCAGCCGGAGTAATCGATCGTGCGCGGATCGGCCCCGGCCCGGATGAGGGTATCGACCACGGCCAGGTCGCCGCCTGCGGCGGCATAGTGCAGCGGCGTCCAGTTGCGCGGTGGCAGATGCCAGTCGTCGCGCTTGGCCAAGTCGGCACCGGCGGCGATGAACTGCTGCACCCTGGCCAAGTCGCTGGAAATGGCGGCGTGATGCAACGTCGGCTTTGGCCCTGGTTCGGCTCCCTTGGTCAGGAGCAGATCGGCGGTTTCCGACCAGAGATTTTCTCGGGCGTGGTCAAGCGGCGTACGGCCGCCATCGTCCAGTGCATTAATGTCGAGCCCGGCTTCGAGCAGCTCGACGATCCATTCGTCCATGCCGCTAGAGGCGGCGGCGTGCAGCAGCGTGTTGCCGGCCCCGGTGATGATGTGAAGGTCCGCGCCGTTGTTGCGTAGAAACTGGGCCGACCCCTTGTACTTGCCAACGAGTGCGGCAAAGAGCGGTGTCCAGCCGGCGTCGGTTTTTGGATCCACTTCGGCCTTGCGCACGAGCAGTGCAGCGACGGTCGAGGTGCGTCCGCGGGCGGCGGCGGCGCTAAGCGGCGTCGCGCCCCAGGAGGTTCGGGCCTCGATGTCGCCGCCGTGGTCGAGCAGTTGTATCACCGTCACCGTGTAGCCGTCGAGTGAGGCAAGGTGAACCGGCGTTTGGCCATTGATATCACTCGCTTTGGGATCGGCCCCGGCCTTGAGCAGCAGCGCGAGGGTGACCCTGAAATTCTCTTTGGCGGCAAGGTGCAGCGCGGTTTGGCCAAGGTGCGCGGGGACATCCACCTTGGCTCCGTGATCGAGCAGCCACTCGACCGACTGCGCCCGTCCGTTGCGCGCGGCCCAGTGGAGCGGCGTCCAGAGCTGGTCGCTTTGGCTGTCGATGTCGGCGTCGTGGTCGAGCAGCAGTTGCATCGCCGCGAGCTGGCTGTTCCAAGCGGCGTGGTGCAGGGGCGAGTTGCCGTCCCCGTCGCGGGCGTCGGCTTTATCGTTCCCGGCCAGCAACACGGTCAGCCGGTCAATGTCGCCCTGGGCCGCCGCTGTCCAGATGTCGGTCGGCTTGGTTTCCTGCGCGAACAGGGAAGCCGATGCGGCGATGAAAAAGATGCAACAGCCGGCGATTAAACTGGTCGATTCCCTCACAAGACGGCGAAGATTGCCCAAGCTGCCGAACCAAGGCGAGCGCGGAAACCGGCGCCAAAAAAAATCTGAAAACGGATTGACTCACCCAGAGCTTGGGTTGACTCTCCTCCAAAGCCTCTTCGGGTGAAGAGGCGGCAGGGTTGGGCTAACTTCCGTATGCAGCTTGGCCCTGCTTTTCTGTTTTTTGGTAGCGCTAATATTCATCCGCTTGGCTGGGTTTTGTGTCGGGGCTCCTCGCCCTGATACCTTTTTTTCGTCGCAAGCCGCAGAAAAAGCATCGAGCTCGCGGAGCTATTTCAATCCAACGTGCAGACCATCGAGGCGTTGGAGCAGCGCTGGCGGATCTTCAGCCAAGTGCGGAGGTATATCTTGAGGGGCAATGACACACAATCAGACCGGTTCGGGGGTGTTGCCCGGCTTTATGGGGAAGCGGGACTGCGGGCGCTTGCCCAGGCGCATGTCTGTGTTGTCGGCGTGGGCGGCGTCGGGTCGTGGACGGTTGAGGCGCTGGCACGGTCGGGTGTCGGGGCGTTGACTCTGGTGGACCTCGACGAGGTCTGCGTGACGAATGTGAACCGCCAGTTGCCGGCGCTCGAGGGCGGCTTCGGGAAGTTCAAGGTGGAGGAATTGGCCAAGCGCGTTACTGCGATCAATCCTGACTGCCGAGTGGCGGCATGCACCGAGTTTTTCAACGACAAAACCAGCGGCGTGATCCTCGCGGTCGGCTTCGATTTTGTGGTGGACGCGATCGACAATGTAGCCAACAAGGCATTGCTGATCGCCGCCTGCCGGGAGCGCGGCATCCCGGTGATCACCAGTGGCGCGGCGGGCGGTCGACGAGACGGCACGCGGGCGGAGGTGGCCGATCTGGCCAACTCAACGAACGACCCGCTGCTCTCCAAGGTGCGTGCGCAGTTGCGCCAGGAGCATGGCTTCCCGCGTGCGGGAAAGAAGATGGGTGTGCCGTGCGTTTTTTCACCAGAGACGCCGGTGTACCCGAAGAACGACGGCACGGTTTGTGCCAGCCGCCCGGAAGCGGGCGAGTTGGATGGATCGCTCAAGCTCAACTGCGAATGGGGGTTCGGCGCGGCGACATTCGTGACCGGTGCGTTTGGCTTTGCAGCGGCCGGGGAGGTGGTTCGGCGGCTTGTTAGCGGCGGTTCGGCCTGACGGTTTTCAGCGCGTGCCGGGCTTGTTTTTGGCTTGCACGGTGCTAACGTCAGTGCTGATGGGTCAGGACGCGATATCCGTTGAAGTACGTGGGATTCTTCCTGCGAATAGCGGTTGCGCCGTGTTTATCGGGAACGAGGAGAAGGTGTTCGTCATCCAGGTGGAGCACAACATGGGCGCCGTGATCGGCATGTTCCTCAACGACACCCCGAAGGAGCGGCCACTAACCCACGACCTGATCGGGCACGTGCTGGACGGGTTCGGCATCAAGCTGCTGCGGGTGGTCATCACGGAGCTGAAAAACTCGACCTACTTCGCCCGGTTGATCCTCGAGCAGGACAACGAGATTGGCCGCAAAATCGTGGAGGTCGATGCCCGGCCGAGCGATTGCCTGGCACTCGCCGCCCATTACAAGTCGCCGGTGTATGTGGCGGCGGATCTGTTCGCCGAGGTGGAGGACATGTCCGAGGTGCTGGCGCAGATTCAGGAATCCGCCGGTGACGAGGATCCGGATTGATTTTCGCCGGCATGCCCGCCTCCAAAACCAAGCTGCCGACTGAACCGCTCTGCCTCGTTTTTGGCGACGAGGATTTCCTTGTGCGCGACCGCGCCAGTCAGATTTACGAGGAATGGTGCGCCGAGGCCGGCGGGGAGGATCACCAGATTATCGACGGCACGGTGCGAAACGCCGCCGAGGCGCTGGAGGCCTTGGCCAAGCTCAATGAGGCGGTGCAAACTCTGCCGTTTTTCGGCGGGGCCAAGGTGGTGTGGCTTCGCGGTGCCAACTTCCTCGGCGACGAGCGCACAGCCTCGAGCCGTGATGTGACCGATCGGTTAAACGGCTTAGCCAAGGGCTGGGAGACGTTTGACTGGCAGGGGGTGCGGGTGCTGATCAGCTGCGGCAAGGTTGACAAGCGAAAGGCGTTTTTCAAGTCGGCCAAGAAGATCGCCGCCGTTGAGGACCTGTCGATCGCCGACAAGGAACGCGGCAGCAGGGCGGCGTTGATTGTCCGGCAGCGCCTGGCCGAGCTCGGCAAAAAAATCGCGCCGCACGTCGCCGACGAGTTGATCTTGCTCGCCGGCTCGGACCTTCAACAACTGCACACCGAGGCCGACAAACTCGCGGCATACGTGGGCGAGCGCGAGGAGGTTATGCGGCAGGATGTGCACGAGATCGCCACCCGTACCAGGCAGGCGCAGGGGTTTGCGCTGGCCGACGCACTGGGCGAGCGGAATCTGCCCAAGCTCCTTCGCGTGCTCGATGAGGAATTATGGGTCGTGAAACTCGACGCCAAAAAATCGCCGATCGCGCTGCTTTACGGTTTGATCACGAAGGTGAGGACGATGATTTTCCTCAAGGAAATGTTAAGGCTGAAATGGATTCGCACCGGTGGCGGCTACCAGCAGTTCAAGTCACAACTCGAAGCCATTCAGGATGACCGGTTGCCGGATGAGCGGAAATTCAACCCCAAGGCGATGCATCCGTACATGCTCTTCAACGCGCTTGGCCACGCGCGGCAGTACTCGGAAGGGGAACTAACCCAAGCGATGGATATTTTGCTGCGATGCAACCGGCAGTTGGTCTCATCGAGCACCGACGACACGCTAATCCTGCAACAGGCGCTGGTGCAAATCGTCAACAAGGCTGCGTAGCGCAGTTCTTCCCTCTCCGGTTTTCAGCCGCTTTGCCAAGCTGGGTTTTGAATGTTCATTGGCAAGCTTGTTCTTTAGACTCTGCCGCGCATGAATCAGGTGGCTCTCATTACGGGTGCGTCTCGCGGGATTGGTCGTGGGATTGCGCTTGAGTTGGCTGCGGCGGGGTTTGATTTGGTGATTAATTTTGCCGCAAACCAAGAGGCGGCTGACGAGACAGCCAAGCTCTGCACCGAGCGCGCCGCCGCTGCCGATCACACAATCCGCGCCAAGGTGTGCCAGGCCGACGTTGGCCAAGCGGCGCATCGCGAGCGGTTGATCGGGTTCACCCGTGAGTCGCTTGGCCGACTCGATCTGCTTGTGAACAACGCCGGCATCACCTCTATCGGTCGCGCCGATCTGCTCGATGCAACCGAGAAAAACTGGGACGCCCTCATGGCAATCAACCTCAAGGGACCGTTTTTTCTCAGCCAACTCGCCGCCCGTTGGATGGTGGAACAGTTTGAGGCAGATGCCAGCCGCAAGGCCAAGATTATCAATATCTCTTCGGTCAGCGCTCACGCTGTCTCGAGCAACCGTGGTGACTACTGCGTGGCCAAGGCCGGCCTGGGGATGGTGACCAGGCTTTTCGCCGCGCGCTTGGCCGATCACGGCATCAACGTGTACGAGGTTTGCCCCGGCGTGATCGCCTCCGACATGACCGCGCCGGTGCGGGAAAAATACGACAAGCTGATCGCCGACGGGATGGCGCCGATCCGCCGTTGGGGTGAGCCAGGCGATGTCGGCAAGGCGGTCGTGGCGTTGGCGCACGATTATTTTCCGTTCACCACCGGCGAGGTGTTCAACGTGGACGGCGGCTTCAACGTCCGCAAACTTTAAGTCATGGCCATCAAGATTGACCGCAAACTGACCCCGCAGAAACTTGTTCGCAAGCTGGAGCGATTTTTTGACCTGTCGGGACAAAAGATTTTATCCATTCAAAAGAGCTGGCGCGTGTCGAAGGGCGCGCCGGTGTCCACCGTGAAGGGCCAATACACCACGCGCGGTTGGACCGAGTGGACGCAGGGCTTTCAGTTCGGCTCGGCGGTGCTGCAGTACGACGCCACCGGCGACGAGCGGTTTTTGAAGTACGGACGAAACGGCACGGTGAAGTGCATGGCCTCTCACGTTTCGCACATCGGCGTGCACGACCACGGCTTCAACAACGTCTCCACCTACGGCAACCTCCGCCGGCTCATGCGCGAGGGGAAGATCAGTCACGACGCACGTGAGATGGAGTTTAACGAACTGGCGCTAAAGGTCTCCGGCGCGGTGCAGGCGGCGCGCTGGACCGACCTCCCGGGCGGCGGCTACATTTACTCGTTCAACGGTCCGCACTCGCTGTTCATCGACACGATCCGATCGCTGCGTGTGTTGGGCGTGGCACATCAGCTTGGCCACGTGTTGATGGGCGAGAGAGACAGGAAGATTTCACTGCTTGAGCGCCTGGTCCAGCATGCCGAGGCGACGGCGGCGTATGGGATTTATTACGGCGAAGGCCGCGACGCATACGACGTGTCAGGCCGAACGGCTCACGAGAGTATTTTTAACTTGAATGACGGCAGCTACCGCTGCCCGAACTCGCAGCAGGGTTATTCGCCGTTCAGCACGTGGACGCGTGGCCTGGCCTGGGCGCTCTGCGGTTACGCGGAGCAACTCGAGTTCTTCCGAACGCTAAGGGACACTGAATTTAGGGCGCTCGGTGGTCGGCGCAAGATGAGCGCCATGCTGCTGAAGTCGGCAATGGCCACTGCTGATTTTTACATCCAGAACAGTTGTACCGACGGCGTTCCCGCCTGGGACACCGACGCGCCGCAACTGCATCGCCTTGGCGACTACTTGGCCAAGCGCTCGAACCCGCACAACAACTTTGAGCCGGTCGATTCCTCGGCGGCGGCGATCGCGGCACAGGGCTTGGTCCGGCTGGGCAACTATCTCGTCAACACCGGTAAAAAAGCCGATGGCACACGCTACCGGCAGGCCGGCTTGACCATTGCCAACACCCTGTTGCAGGCGCCGTATCTCTCCACGAGTGCCAGGCATCAGGGCTTGGTGCTGCACTCGGTTTATCATCGGCCCAACGGCTGGGACCATATCCCGCGCGGTAGCAAGATCCCCTGCGGCGAAAGCTCGATGTGGGGCGACTACCACGCGCGCGAACTGGCGCTGATGCTTCTTCGCGAGGCTCGAGGTGAGTGTTACCTGACCTTTTTCGACTACTGACCTGACCGTGACCGAGCCGTTCAAACTCACGCGCATCCCGTCGCTGAAAACTACGGAGGCATTCCGCGAACACATTGCGTCGCTTGACCTCGACTTGCCATGCGACGACAGCATACAGCTCGCCGCCCAGTCGCCCTTGGCCAAGCCGCTTGACCGCATCACGCTTGGCGGCAAAACACCAGGCAATCGCATCGCCGTTCACCCGATGGAGGGCTGGGACGGAACGACGAGTGGTGGCGTGACCGAGGAGATGACGCGTCGCTGGCAACGCTTTGGCGAGAGCGGCGCCAAGCTGATCCTCGGTGGCGAGGCGATGGCGGTGCGGCCCGACGGCCGTGCCAATCCAAACCAACTGGTCATCAACAACGACAACCTAGCCGGGATCATGAGCCTCCTCGACACCCTCCTCGGGGCGCATGCCGAGCGGTACGATTCGACCGATGACCTGGCGATT
>CAJWPV010000006.1 GCA_913045395.1 uncultured Verrucomicrobiota bacterium
CCAGTTTTGGGAACTGGAAGTCGCAGGTTCGAATCCTGTCGCTCCGACCATTTTCACTATCTTCCCTCAAATTCCCTCTCTTTCGTGTCATAAACCAATTGACTCAAAAAGTCGGAGGTTACCATTATCTCTCCTTGAACCGCTCGGTGTTTTTGGTCACGAAGATGAACACTTTCCGCAGTCTCATGAACTCAACCCGCCTCCGTAGATATGTCAGGCTGGGTTGTTTCCTGCTATTGTTTGGAAATGTTTTCATGCTTTGGGCGGAGCGTGCCGAGACATGGTGGGCCTTGCAGCCGTTGAAAAGGCCGACAATTCCTGAAGAAGCATCAAAATTTTCCGGTTGGGCATCTAATCCAATTGATCGGTTCATCGCCTTAAAATACCTGCAGCACGGGTTTGCACCGTCTCTCCAGGCCGATAGGGTCTCACTGATTCGGCGTGCGTCGTTTGACCTGACCGGCCTACCTCCGAGCCCGATGGAGGTGGATGTCTTTCTGAATGATGATTCCCCAGATGCGTATGAAAGGCTCATTGAGCATCTGCTGGGCAGTCCTCGGTACGGGGAACGGTGGGCTCGGCACTGGATGGATGTCGTTCACTATGCTGAGACGCACGGGCATGATGAGGACGCGATCCGCGAGAACGCCTGGCCTTATCGCGATTACCTGATCGAGTCGTTTAACTCCGACAAGCCATACGCTCAATTCGTTCTTGAGCAGGTGGCGGGCGATGTGCTTTTCCAGGATCAACCGTCGGCGGTTCGTGCCATTGGGATGCTGGCAACTGGACCATGGGACGAGAGCTCTCAAATGGGAATATCAGACGGCACGATTGACAAGAAGATCGCGCAATATCTCGATCGTGACGACATGATAGCCACAGTGATGTCCACCTTCGTTAGCACCACGGTTCACTGTGCCCGCTGTCACGACCACAAGTTTGATCCGGTATCAATGGATGACTACTACTCGCTGCAGGCAGTTTTTTCAGGTGTCGATAAAGTGGATCGACATTACGATCTAAACGCCCAGGTGGCCAAGCGGCGTGAACGGCTACTTGATGAAAAGACAAAACTAGACCGTGGCGAATTGATGCATCTGTTGCCCAACCATTTGCTTTTGGCCGATCGCGAACAGCAATTGCGGCTTGGCCAGGGTGGCTGGGTGGTCTTGTCCGGCGCCAAAGTCCAATCAACCGAAGGTGTATCATTTGAAGCCAAGGGGGACGGTTCCTTTCTTGCCCTAGGGCAAGCTCCAGAGCGCGACACGGTTACATTCACCGTCGCGCTGCCGATCGACGGGATCACCGCCGTCCAACTCGATGTGCTCACTGATGAGTCGCTGCCAAAAGGCGGGCCAGGTCGTGCGCCAAACGGTAACCTGCATTTATCCGAAATCGTTTTAAAGGCGTTTGGTCGGCCGGTGAGGATCGTCAAAGCCAAGGCAGATTTTAACCAAGCGAATTGGGAAGTCCGACACGCAATTGACGGGGATTCAAAGACGGCTTGGGGAGTGCATCCGGAGGAGTCAAAACCGCACCGTGCCATGTTTGTTTTCGAGAAGCCGTTGGCCGCGCGGAAGGGAGAGATGATCGAGATTGAGCTCCATCAGCTTCATGGCGGGAGTCATCTCATCGGTCGGTCGAGGTTGTCGGTGACCAACGAAGCCAAGCCAGCGCTGGTTAAAATTCTGCCACCAAACGTCAGTCAAGTGCTTGCGATTGAACCGGCCAAGCGCACAGCCGTGCAGACCAAGGTTTTAGCGCTTTATTTTTCCAGGGAATCGAATGCCGAGGATCTGGCCGAGCTTGGCGAGCGACCCAAAGTGTACGCTGTTGCCAGCGATTTTTCCGCGTTGGGCAACTTCAAGCCGGCCGGCAAGCCAAGAGATGTTCATGTCTTGTTGCGTGGCAGTATTCATTCACCTGGCGAAAGGGCCGTGCCCGGTGCGCTTGATTGTGTTGACGCTTTAAATAGTCGTTTCGCGATCTCCAGTTCCGATGACGAAGGGAAACGTCGGGCGGCCTTGGCCGCCTGGCTGGCGGATGAGCAAAATGTCCTGACGTGGCGATCGATCGTGAACCGCGTTTGGCATTATCATTTTGGTCGAGGATTGGTCGGCACGCCCAACGACTTTGGTCGCATGGGGGATCGTCCGTCACACCCCGAACTGCTGGATTGGTTGACGTTCGAATTTCGCGCAAGGAACGGTTCACTGAAGTGGCTGCATCGCACCATCATGACCAGTTCGGTTTATCAACAGAGCTGCGCGCACCATGCGGATTACTCCAGGCGTGACGCGGACAATCGCTGGCTTTGGCGGATGAACCGGGCACGGCTGGACGCGGAATCGTATCGTGATTCATTGCTGCAATTGGCCGGGAATATTGATTTTAAGATGGGGGGGGCATCCGCACGACATTTTAACATGAGCAAGGGGGTGCATGTCACACCGAACCTTGATTATGTCGGTTTTGATCCCGATTCGCCGGCGAATTTCAGGCGGAGCGTGTACCGGTTTGTCTTTCGTACTGTCCCTGATCCACTCATGCAGTTGATGGATTGCCCGGACGCCTCGCAGCATGCGCCCAAGCGTGAGTCTTCCGTCACTGCGCTGCAGGCTTTGGCGATGATGAACAACCGTTTCCTAGTCCGTCAAAGTGAGCGCTTGGCGAAGCGGTTGCGCCATGAGACGTCGTCGCTTTCGGGACAAGTGGAGCGTCTTTTTGAGTTGGTATATCATCGGAAGCCGGTACCGGAAGAAGGCCGCATGGTTTTGGCACTGGCCCGCGAACACGGCTTGGCCAACGCCTGCCGGGTGATGCTAAATAGTAATGAATTCATTTTCCTGAACTGAAGTGGATCACGCGATTTCCAGAAGGCTTTTTTTGCAGGCAACAGGCGGCGGGTTTGGTGGTTTGGCACTTGGCCAAATACTGGGTTTGGACTCGGTATCGGGTTCAATCATGAATCATGCTCCCAAGGCCAAGAGGGTAATTCAATTGTTCATGAATGGGGGTGTCAGCCAGATGGACACTTTTGATCACAAGCCGGTCCTGGCCAACTTGAACGGGCAAAAGTTCGATCCAGGCGATGGCCGCCTGGTGGAGTCTGTGACCAACTCTCCAGGATTCAAGGTGCTGAAGAGTCCGTTCGCGTTTCGGCGGCATGGCGAGTGTGGCCGTTGGGTCAGCGAGGTGTTGCCGCACATGGCATCGGTGGTGGATGACTTGGCTTTTTTGATGTCGATGAATTCGCCGACTAATGTTCACGGGCTGGGCAGTTACATGCAGACAACCGGCTTCACGTTGCCGGGTTTCCCCTGCATGGGAGCCTGGATCAGTTATGCTCTGGGCCAGATCAACCAGAATCTTCCGGAGTTCATTGTCATGCCTGATCCAAAAGGGCTTCCGTATAATAATCTGGGGAATTTTACCTCCGGCTTTTTGCCGGCACGGCATCAGGGCACAGTTATCAACGCCTCTGATTCTCGTCCGGTGCGTTATCTTTTTCCACCGGCTGAAGCCAGGCATATCAACGCCGCCAGCGAGCAGGCCAGTCGTAATATCCTGAGTGCGCTCAACGAAAACCACGCAAGCCGGACACCCGGTGGTACTTGGCTCGAAGACAGAATACAGAGTCTTGAAATGGCGGCCCGCATGCAACTCAGTGTCCCGGAACTGTTCGACATGAAAGGCGAAAGCCAAGCAGTAAAGAGTCTTTACGGGATGAACGAAAAAAACACTGAGGATTTTGCCAAGCGCTGCATCCTTGGTCGTCGAATGCTGGAGAGAGGGGTGAGGTTTGTCCAAATCTGGAGTGGTGCGGGTGGCCCCAGTAAAAACTGGGACAACCATGCTAACATTCACACCGAGTTGCCATACATGACCCGGCAGGTGGACAAACCGATTGCCGGACTGATCAAGGACCTCAAGGCGCGCGGCATGCTTGAGGACACCCTTGTGATCTGGACCACCGAGTTTGGTCGCATGCCCTTTAGCCAAGGGCAGGCCGGCCGGGATCACAATGGCGGAACATTCGTCACATGGTTTGCCGGCGGCGGGATAAAAGGGGGCACCTCTTTTGGACAGAGTGATCGCTGGGGCTGGAAAAGCGATAAAGGGACAACGAGTCATGACATGCACGCCACGATTTTGGATCTACTGGGCGTGAATCATGAAAAGCTGACCGTGCGACATAATGGTATCGATCGGCGTCTAACAGATGTCCACGGACAGGTTATTCGTGACATAATAGCGTGACTGCGGTGCAAGTGAATGGCGAATATCAAAACAGTTCAGCGAATTCGCTGCATTCAGCTCGGTATCGAATGGTTGCTGGGGTAGGACGAGATGGTTAACTTGCAAAATTTGTTGAGTTTAGCCAGGCTCAGTTGGTTCGGGGCCGATGAAATGAAAAGATTGACTGGCTTATTTGTCGCATGGTTACTCGCTGGATTCTTGACCTATCCTGCAGTAGCCGGGCCAGGGGATGAGGAAGGGTCAACCCTGCAGATTGCCATGAAGGATGGTGTGGTGGAACTTTCGGTTAGTTTTGATCAACTGTTCGATTGGGAGAGTATAAAATTTGTTTCCATAAAAACGTTTCCCAATGATCCCCCCTGGTTTCCGCCGACCCGTCATGAACTCACTTTCGGACATCACGAGGTAGGCACCGTGGAATGGTTCCAGTTCGACTACATTGAGATAGGAAACTACGAGGTGACTGAAGATTTCACCGTTGAGGCGAAACTCTTTGGGCGCAAAAAAATTATTGGTGTGTTTGATCCCGGGACTAATCTCTTGAAGTTTAATGGTTTGGACTACGAGCCGATGGCGAAGACGCCAACCTTTATTGTGAAAACCTCCACTAATTTGGAAAGTTGGAAGAAGGTCAGCAGCCTGGAGGAGGTTGACAATGAGTACAAATGGGGTCAATCGATGGCGGTACGCCTCAAGTTAAAATCGGCAGAACAGCAGTTTTTTATGATTCAGGTTGATGAGGATTAGCGGTAAACAGCTGAGATTATTCGCGTTCAGCTTTGCCTGTGCGTCGTTTCTGATGGCAGGATGTAGCAGTGGAAACATCCATACGGCTGCGTTTGATGGGGACTTGGCCAAGGTGAAGCAGTTGGTGGCCGGCGGCGTGGACATCAACCATCGCGACAAGAAAAAGGTGACACCGCTTCACATGGCGGCGTATCAGGGCAAAAGGGGCCATATCGAGATGGCTAAATGGCTTTTGGCCAACGGCGCGGATGTGACGGCGCGCGATTACGATGGAAAAACGCCCTTGGACGTTGCGAGTGAGCGAGGAAATACTCAGATTGCAGACGTTATCCGGGAGGGGCACACCGGCGGCCCCGGTCGCACGGGCAGCGGCGGGCGCCGATTGATCGATGGGGGTGTAGGCGTCTCCGAGGTGCTTGATTTTTAGCCAAAATACGACCGAAAACCGGTTTTTTTAGCTAAAGTTCTCAGTTGCAATTGGCTCCGTGGCCGTTATGTTTCCCGGCCCTTTTGGTTTGAGACAGTTCGGGACCATAGCTTACAATGCATTCATGGAAGTGGCTCAGCAGCCGGTTTATCTGTTGTTGATGGCCTGTTCCGGCTTTTTTTGCGTCTTTCTTTCCGTGGTTCCGTACTTTGGGTTTGGGGATGACATCCAGATGGTCAAGACCAGCACGCTGGCGGTGACACTGGTGACCGGCCTGTTCGGGGCGGTGCTTTGCTCCTCGTCCTCGGTCGCACGGGAGATTCGCACCGGCACGGCGCTGGCGGTGCTGTCGAAGCCGGTGGGCCGGGCGCGGTTCATTCTCGGCAAGTACGTTGGGCTGTCCGGGGCGCTGATGATGCTGGTTTACGCAAACCTGATCGCCTGCCTGCTGGCCAGTCGCATGGCCTACGATGCGTACGGCTCGGCCGACACGTTTTCGTTTGGCGTGTACTGTGTAGGCGGCTTGTTGGCGGCGTTTGTGGCGGGTGGATTTTTGAATTATTTTTTGCAGGTGCGTTTTGTGATCACAACCGTGATCGCGATGGTGATCCTGACGACGGCGATGTTAATTATCATCCTTGCCACCGAGGCGGAGACGACTGGCGCCGGGGCAGACCCGCGCGTGGTTGATTGGCGGCTGATCTCGGCGTCGGTGCTGATTTTGTTTGCGGTCCTGATCCTGACGGCACTGGCGCTGGCCTGCTCGACACGGCTTGAGCTGTTGCCGACGCTGGCGATCTGTTCGGGGGTGCTTTTTCTCGGGCTGATGTCAGACTGGCTTTTTCTGGGCCGAGTGGATGGAGGCTCGTGGTGGGCCTCGATCCTCTACACCGTGACGCCCAACTGGCAGAACTTTTGGCTGGCCGACGTGCTGGAAGGGGACGGAACGATTCCTCTGGGGTACATTGGGCAGGCGTTCGGATATCTCGTGGGCTATGTGGGGGCAAGCTTGTCGGTTGCCCTTTGGTTGTTTGAGGATCGTGAGCTAACGTAATGGAACAGCAAAACTCCAAAAAACTTGGATTCATCAACGGACTCGTGCTGTTGGTCGTCACGATAGGGGCGTTATTCTTGGCCGGCTCCACAGTGGGACAGGCCGGGGTGGTGCTTCTCAGCATCGGGACGCTGATCAGCTTCTTTGGCTTCATCCAGTCGCACCTGATCGACCGCGAGCAGGTTGAGGCGTTGGAGATGCAGGAGTTGGACCGCTCCCAACCGCCCATATTGGGCAAGTCGCTCTTTGCCGGCGCGGCGGAGGATGCCTACCCGGCGCGCAACGCAAGGCGGCAGTTCGAGAAATGGGTGGTGCCGGCCTTCTCGGTGCTGGTGCTGCTTAGCCAAGTGCTTGGCCTGTTGTTGGTTTTCAGTCAACTCCACGGCGAACTCGGCGGTTGGACTCTTTTTACTCAGGCCTCGGGCAGCGCGTTGCAGATCATGTTCTTCGCCCTGTTCATGGTCGTCCTGTTTATGATGGGCAAATACTCCGCCGGCCTCGCCCGGATGGACGGCCAGGAATTGTTGCGCCCAGGCGCGAGCTACATGCTGTTGGGCTCGGTGGTGTGCACGGCGGTGGTTATTGCCGAGGCGGCCTCCTTTTTCGGTCAGGTTTGGGACAGGGGCATCACGTGGGTGGTGTTTGCTGTCATCGCGGTTTCCGCGCTGGAGAATCTTGTCACGCTGGTGCTCGAGATTTACCGGCCCCGGCTCGACGACAAAAAGGCGCGGCTGCTCTACGAGAGCCGTCTGATCGGTTTGCTTGGACAACCGGGCGGCCTGATCTCAACTGCCACGCAGGCGTTGGATTACCAGTTTGGCTTCAAGGTTTCAGAGACGTGGTTTTACAAGTACCTCGAACAGAAGCTGGCGCTGATCATTGCCATCCAGGTCGTGGTGCTTTTCCTGAGCAGCAGCTTCGTGGTGGTCCAACAGAACGAGGAGGCTTTCCTTGAGCGTTTTGGCAAACGTAACGACCACCTGCTGCCCGGTTTCAGTTTCAAGCTGCCTTGGCCGATCGACAAGGTTTACCGCTACAAGACAAAAAAAATACAAAACTTTGTCCTAGGCGTGCTGGATAAGGACGAGGCGGCCAAGCCGAACAGCGGTGATCCCGAGGATGTGCAAGTGTTGCTCTGGACCAGCCAGCACAACCACGGTTCTTCCAAGGATCCAGAGCAGAATTACAACATGATTGTTGCCAGCAGCGATGTGCTGCTGGACACGGCCGCTTCCGATTCTGTTCCGGTGAACCTCCTGACTGTCAGCATCCCGGTCCAGTACCGCATCAACAACCTGACCAACTGGGTTTACAACACAGACAACGCCGGGTCGATGTTGCAGAAACTTTCAATGCGTGAAGTGACACGTTATCTGATTGGCGTGGACATCCACGAGCTGATGGGTCCAGGCCGCACGAAGGCTCAAGAGGAACTGAAGAAGGCCATCCAGCGACAGGCCGATATCAGCCAACTCGGCGCTGAAATCGTGTTTGTTGGCTTGCAGGATATACACCCGCCTGTGGGCCAAAACGAGCAGTCCAAAGCCAGTGGCGGTGTGGCAGAAAGTTACGAAAAAGTAAACGTGGCCCAGTTGCACAGTGGAACCAATCGGCTGGGCGCATTGCAGTACAAGGCAGGGAAGGTTCCCCGGGCGCGAGGGGCCGCGTCTGAGCTTCTGGCAAAGGCGCGCAGCGAGAGCACCAGCAAGGTGGCCAAGGCCAAGGCCGAGGCCGGGCGGTTTGATCAACAACTGTCCGCCTTCAATGCGGCGCCTAGCGTCTATAAGACGAGATCGAAGCTTGAGGCCTTCCAGCGGACTACAAAGGGTGCGCGAAAATACATTCTGTCCGACCCTGCGAATCGCGATATCATTAACTTGGAACTGCAGGACAAACTGCGCAGCGACCTACTGGACGTGACGGTCGACCCGGAAAATTAACCATTCTCTTTAAAAAAAATGAAAAAAAATTACATTACAATGACCGTTGGCGCCTTTCTGGTGATCATATTCGGTTTTATGCTGTTTACGTTTCAGGTGCGTCAGACCGAAGTGGCCATCAAGACCCGTTTCGGCAAGGCCAGTGAGGATGCCCTCGGCCCCGGTTTTAACCTTCGCCTGCCTTGGCCGGTGAATGAGGTGTATAAGTTTGATAACCGAATTCAGAACTCCGAGTGGACGTTCGAAGAGACTGGCACCAAAGAGGGCAAGCCGATCCTCGTCAAGGTATTTGTCACATGGAAAATCAAAGAACCACTCAAGTTCTACAACAGCTTCAGTGGCGACTTGGCCGAGGCTAACGAGGTGCTCGAGGGAAAAGTTCGTAGCGCCCAAAATGCTGTGATCGGTATGTACGCTTTCAACAATCTGGTGACCACCAACGAGGAAGATCTTAAGCTCGATGCCATCGAGGCAGACATGAGGGATCGTGTCGACAAGGATTCGGAGGGTGATGGTATCGAGATCATGATGGTCGGCATTAAGCGGCTCGGCATTCCTGAGTCAGTCACCGGCGCCGTATTCGAGCGAATGAAGGCCGAGCGTCAGGCTCGAATTCAGGAGATTGAGGCCGAAGGCGAGCGCCAAGCCAAGACAATCAAGGCCGAAGCCGACCTCAAAGCCAACGAGATATTGGCCGAGGCAGAGGCCCAGGCCATCCAGATTCGTGGGGAAGCCGAGGCCCAGGCCGCCAAGTATTTTGAGGTGTTCAAGAAAAACCCTGAACTGGCCAACTTTCTATTTAACCAAAAGGCGCTGGAGGGATTGCTCAAGGACAACGCCACGCTGATTCTCGATCCCAAAACGCCCCCGTTCAACCTATTGACACAGCCGAACACGGACAAGTCGGCCGAGTAAAGCCATGAGCGAGGACAAAAAACAGACCCCAGCTGTCGAGTCACCAGAAGAGCCACCCCCGATGGGGGCTACGGAGGCCGTAGACGACGCCCGCACCCGGGCGTTGACCGAGGCGCTCCAGAGCAGCTTCAAGGTGGTTCGCGTAATCATGGTGATACTGGCCGTGGCATTTCTCGGCTCCGGCATCACCAAGATCGATAACAACAAGCGGGCGCTGCATCTCCGGTTCGGTAAATATAAAGATACGCTTCCTCCCGGTTTGGCCTGGGCCTGGCCCTATCCCATCGATGAGATTGTGCAGATTCCGGTAAACAAAAATCGCACGATTACTTCTGACGTCGGTTGGCGCACCGAGGACGAGGAATCGCCCCAGCCCAGCATGTCGTTCCAGCCGACCTACGATGGCTATACTCTCACCGGAGACGGCAATGTTCTCCATGTCAAGGCGGAGATGAACTTCAGCCTCGATGAAAACTCAGATAAAACCATCAAGAGATACGAGTTCGGCTTCTCCGATGTTACCCGGTTCCTCGGCTCGATTTTAGACAATGCCGTTTACCATGCCTCCGCTGGCCGTAGCGCCCTTGAGGCCTATACCCTGCAGTCCGACCTTAGAAACGCCATTGAGCGTCGTGTGAAAAAAAGGATAGGTGAGATTGACAGCGACCTGCGGATAAAAATCAACTCACTCACACTCGACGTCACGGTGCCGTTGGATGTAAAGACAGCTTTTGACGCGTTCCTGAAAGTCCAGCAGGAGAGCCAGCAAAAGGTGGCGACGGCCAAGGCCGATGCCACCAGTACCTTGGCCAACGCGCTGGGGCAGGCCAAGGTCATCGAAGGTGGTGGCCGGACGGCGGCAAACGTCCTCCTCTCTTCGGTACAGGCCGAGGCGAAGGCATTTGACGAGCAGCGGCCTTTTTATGAGGACAACCCGGGGCTATTTGAGAAGCGACTGGTCGCCGAGACCATGCAGCGTGTGCTCACCAATGCCGTCGACGTCTTTTATCTCTCCGGCCGCCAGCCTCGCATTTGGCTGAATCGCACGCCGGAAAGACGGAAACTGGAGGAAGGCCAGGTGCCTTGACACCAACAAGTTACAGTGCGCTTGGCCAAGCGAAGCGATAACAATAGGAACAATCATGCAAATTTCATCACTTTTAAGCCGGAAAGAGATTCGCGAGCACCATCACGATCACGACGACAGCGATAGTTGCGCTCACGACCACGACCACACCCAGTTCAGGCTCACCACCATGATTGCCGGCGTGGTGTTTATCGCCAACTCCTTCTTCATGGAGTGGTTCGGCGGCACGGACGACCGGATTGCGGGCGTCAGCGCGTTCATCGGTGCGATCATCCTTGGCTTCCCGATCCTTAAGCTAGCCGTCAAGGATATCATGCGTGGTATGCTCACCATTAATGAGTTGGTCGCCATCGCATTCCTAGCAGCGATCGCTTCGGGCGAGTCGCAGCTTGGTGGCTATCAGACTGCCGGCATCGTCGCTTTTTTCATGTTGCTGGGTGAGCTGATCGAGACCCGCACCGCCGCCGGCGCGCGCGCCTCCATCGCGTCGCTCGTCAAGATGACCCCGACCAAGGCCCGCCGAATTGTCGGCGACGGCGAAGAGGAAGTGACCGCGTCTGATCTGAAGATCGGCGACGTGATCCGGATACGCCCCGGCGACAACGTCGCGGCTGACGGGAAAATCCTCAAGGGCCAGGGCTCCATCAACCAGGCCAACATCACCGGCGAATCGCTCCCGGTGGATAAGTCCACTGGCGAAGAGGTGTTCGCCGGCACGACCAACCTGACCGGCATGCTTGAGGTCGAGGTCACCCGCGCCGGGGAGGATACCACCTTTGGCCGTGTGCGTGATCTGATCCTTTCCGCCGAGCAAACCAAGCTGCCCATCATGCGGATCATCGATCAGTACATGGGTTATTACACGCCGCTGGTGCTGGTGATCGCGGGTGTCGTCTGGTTTTTTACACAGGACATCGAGCGTGTTGTTTCGGTGCTAGTGATCTCCTGCCCATGTGCATTCATTCTTGCATCACCGACGGCGATGGTCGCTGCTTTGGCCTCGGCCGCACGGCTGGGCATTCTCATCAAGAACGTCGGCGACATCGAGATTGCGGCGCGCATCAACGCCTTTGTGTTCGACAAGACCGGCACACTGACCACCGGTGAACTTGCGGTCAGCCGCCTGGCTCCGCAGGGCGACATCAAGCCAGCCGAGCTGCTCAAGATCGCTGCTACAGCCGAAAAATTCAGCAACCACCCGACGGCCAAGGCGCTGGTCAGTCTGGCGGAAGAAGCCGGGGTGACGCTGGCCGACCCTGGCGATTTCAAGGAGACCGCAGGCAGGGGTGTGCAGGCTAGCGTGGAAGGGGCGAGCATCATTATCGGCCGTGCTCAGTGGTTGCGCGACAATGGTGTGAGCGACGATTTTGAGTTGAAGGTGGACCTGAAGGAGGCCGAAGGCTACAGCCTGTTGTTCGTTGCCCGGGGCGGTGTTTGCATAGGCTGGATTGGCCTGCAGGATGCCACCCGCACCGAGGCCAAGGAGGCGTTGGCTGACCTGCTTGAGTCTGGCGTTCGCCGCGTGGCGATGGTTTCCGGTGACCGCCAGCCGGTTGCCGCCCGCGTGGCTGCCGAGATCGGCTGCGATGAAGTCGTGGCCGAGTGCCTGCCGCAGAACAAGGTAGACTTCGTCAGTGATTTGAAAAAGCGTGGCTATCGCGTGGCCGTGATTGGTGACGGGGTGAATGATGCCCCGGCACTTGCGGCGGGCGACATGGGAGTGGCGATGGGCGCGGCTGGCAGTGAGGTGGCCATCCAGAGTGCCACCATCGCGCTGATGAATAATGACCTGCGCCGGCTGCCGTTCCTCGTGCGTCTTTCGCGGCAGACCCGCGCGGTGATAAACCAGAATTTCCTGTTCGGCATTCTTTTCATCATCGGTGGCATGATTGGTGCCAGCTACGGTGTGATCAACCCGATCGTTGCGGCGCTGCTGCATAACGCCGGGTCGTTGATCGTGGTGTTCAACAGCGCGCGCCTGGTTCGCCAGGGCGAGGAACTGGGGTCGTTCGAGCCGGAGTCAACACCGGCGAGCACCGATGATCCGGCCGGCATGGCGGCCCAGCCCGCTTGAGCGGTTTTTTTCATGAGTAGCGCTTGGTCAAGCGCAGGGACAACACAACTATGAGTTCAAACGAAACGGTCATTTTCGCTCAGGGCTTGACCAAGGTGTTCAAGGATTTCTGGGGCCGAACCAAGGCGCGCGCCGTCGAGGGAATCGACTTCGAGGTCAAGCGCGGCGAGGTGTTTGGCCTACTTGGTCCGAACGGCTCCGGCAAGTCCACCACGGTGAAGATGCTGCTTGGCTTGCTGTACCCGACACGAGGCCGCATCAGCGTCTTTGACCACTCGCCGCGTCACGTACAGACCAAGGCGCGCATCGGCTATCTGCCGGAGGAATCGTACCTTTACCGTTACCTTAACTCTGACGAGACGATCGACTTTTTCGGCAGCCTTTTTCACGTCGACTCCAAGGAGCGCCGCGAGCGCGCCGAGCAGTTGATCGAGATGGTCGGGCTGGGCAACGCCCGCCGCCGTCATGTTGGCGAATTCTCTAAGGGCATGCAGCGCCGCATCGGTTTGGCGCAGGCGCTCATCAACGACCCCGACCTGATTGTCCTGGATGAGCCGACCTCTGGGCTCGACCCAATCGGCTGTCGCGAAATCAAGGACCTGATCCTCACGCTCGCTGAGCGTGGCAAGACGGTCATCCTGTCGAGCCATCTGTTGGCCGACGTGGAGGATGTATGCGACCGGGCAATGATTTTGTACGGTGGCCGTGTGCAGGCGATGGGCACCATGAGCGAGCTATTAGCCAACCGCGACGCCACGCGTATCACCGCGCCAACCCTCTCGCGCGAGACGATGGACAAGGTACTGACGCTGATCCGCGAGGACACTGGCTCGGATGAGGTTCGGGTGGACAATCCCACGCAGAATCTCGAGAGCCTGTTTCTCAACATCGTTGAGCAGGCGCGCCAGACGGAATCCGAAACATCCGGGGCGACTTCCGGCAATCGAGTGGCAGAGTATTTGCGCGGCGACGCGTCGGGCAATCGGGCCGACCGCGTGCTTGATCATCTCACCCGCGCCGTGGATGAGGCAACCCCTGGCAAAGTGCCGGATGTTACCAAGCCTGCGGAGCCGGTGGACATCGATAAACTGGCCGGCTTGGCAAAGGCCGAGCCCGTCCCGCAAGCAGATGTCGCCGCGAAGAAGGAGGAGAATCTCGACAAAGCCAACGATAAACTGGGCGGATTGCTAGGCGACTGATTTTCCGCCGCGAACCAAGCGCTATGTGGCCCATTGCCAAGCAGACTTTGAAAGCCGCCATTCGGTACCGATTTGTCGTGGCGATGGTTGTCGCGTTGCTGGTCATCGTTTTTGGCATTCCGCTGCTGGTGAAGAGCGACGGCACGGCCAAGGGCACAGTGCAGCTCGTGCTGACCTACACGCTTGGCTCGACCACGGCACTGCTGGGCATCGCCTCGCTTTGGATGGGGTGCAGTACGCTGGCCCGCGAGATTGAGGACAACGTAATGCAGATGGTCGCCGTCAAACCGATCGCCCGCTGGCAGGTGTGGCTCGGCAAGTGGCTGGGCATCATGCTGCTCAACGGGGTTTTCTCCTCCCTGTACCTCATCTACATCA
>CAJWPV010000007.1 GCA_913045395.1 uncultured Verrucomicrobiota bacterium
CATTGTCAAAAAGTTCGTTAAACGGCTTGAGGCGCAAATGAAGCCACAAATCCGCCCGGCTTTCAACCCAACGCTCGCCGCTCGACTCCGCTTGGCCAAGCGCGGTACGCTGCCGTGCCGATGCCGCCCGCCGTGCTAACTGCCGACGCTCCCTTTTCCCATTTGAAGAACCTTGACTACTCGGTGGTGCAGCAGTGCATGCATTGCGGCATGTGCCTGCCGAGCTGTCCGACCTACGATGAGACAAAGCTTGAGCGCAACAGCCCGCGCGGCCGCATCGCCCTGATGCGCTCCATCGCCGATGGCGAACTGGAGGCCACCCGCGCGTTCGCCGAGGAAATGTACTACTGCCTCGGCTGCCTCGCCTGCATGACTGCTTGCCCGGCTGGCGTGAACTACGCCGAGCTGTTTGAGCACGCTCGCGCGGAGGTCGAGGAAAAGAAGGTTATCGACTCCGCCTGGCGCAGGTTGATTCGCCGTGTCACGCTCAAGTGGCTGTTCACCAAGCATACTCGCCTCAAGCTGCTCGGTCGGTTGATCCGCCTGTACAGTTCGATTGGTCTCAAGTCGCTTGTTCGTGGCAGCCGTATACTTAAGTTGATGCCCAGGCGCCTGGGCGAACTCGAGGCCATGACACCGACGATTCAGCCCAAGTTTTCTGATGATCTCATTCAGTTGGAGACCCCAGCCAGGGGTGAAAAACGTTATCGCGTCGCCATGCTTACTGGCTGCGCGCAGGACCTGATTTTCAGCGACGTCAATCGTGACACCGTCGAGGTACTGGCCGAGAACGGCTGCGACGTTTACACGCCGCGCAACCAGGGCTGCTGCGGATCACTGCATGCGCACAACGGCGAATGGACCATGGCCCAGCAACAGGCGCGCGGGATGATCGACCTGTTCCCGCCGGGCGAGTTTGACGCCATCATCAGCAACGCGGCCGGTTGCGGTTCGCACCTCAAGCATTACTACGGCCTGCTGAAAGAGGACGAAAAGTACGCCGACTTGGCCAAACAGTGGGACGCCAAGTTGAAAGATGTTCACGAGTGGCTGGTGGAGATCGGCGTGCGCGAGCCAAGCGGCACGGCGTCTGGCCGAGCGCAAAAAGTCACATACCACGAAGCCTGCCACCTTTGTCATGGCCAGAAGATCACTGCGCAGCCGAGGCAGATCCTCAAGGCGATCCCGGGACTGGAATTGATCGAGTTGCCGGAGAGTACGTGGTGTTGTGGTAGCGCCGGCATTTACAATATCACCCAGCCGGAGATGGCCAACAAGCTACTCGAGCGCAAGGTAGGGCATATAAGGTCAACCGGCGCGGAGGTGGTGACGATGGGTAATCCCGGTTGTTCATTGCACATCACCAACGGCTTGGCCAAGTGCCAGTCGGATGTCCGCGTTGCCCACCCGATCACCCTTCTAGCCGAGTCCTATTGCAAGGAGGATGGATAGGTTTACCTCTCAACGGCGCCGCGCCGTGGAGAATCGGTTCGTTCGCTTTACCCGGGTGCACTTAATCGTTATTTTGCCGGTGTTACGCTTTTTTGGATGAAATTTTTCGCATGTTTTTTTGCCTTTTCACTCGCGTTTGGCCAAGCGCAGGGCGGGCAGCTTACGGCTGCTGAGTCGCTCAAGCAGTTTGAAGTGTTCGACGACTTGGTGATCGATCAATTGCTGGCGGAGCCGCTGGTGAAGCAGCCGGTGTTCCTGAACTTCGACGAGCGTGGTCGAATGTGGGTGGTGCAGTACCAACAATACCCGCACCCGGCCGGTTTGAAGATGACCAGCCGTGACAATTACTGGCGCGCCATCTACGACAGGGTGCCGTTCGCGCCGCCAAACCACATTCGTGGCCGCGACAAGATCACCATCCACGAGGATACCGATGGCGACGGTGTTTTGGACAGGCACAAGACGTTTGTCGAGGGCCTGAACATCGTGACCTCACTCGCCCACGGGCGTGGCGGTGTATGGGTGCTCAACCCACCGTACCTGCTTTTTTATCCGGACAAAAACCGGGACGACATCCCGGATAGCGCTCCGGTGGTGCACCTCGCCGGTTTCGGGCTTGAGGACACGCATTCGGTGGTGAACAGCCTGCGATGGGGGCCGGACGGCTGGCTTTACGCTGCGCAGGGCAGCACGGTGACGGCCAAGGTGAGGCGGCCCGGTTTCGATGAGAACGAGATTTTTTCCATGGGGCAAAACATCTGGCGCTACCATCCCGGGACACGCCGCTACGAGGTGTTTGCCGAGGGCGGTGGCAATGCGTTTGGCGTGGAGTTTGACGCGCAGGGGCGGGTGTTCTCCGGGCACAATGGCGGCGACACGCGGGGCTTCCACTACGTGCAGGGCGGTTATCTGCGCAAGGGCTTCACCAAACACGGATCGTTGAGCAATCCGTTTGCGTTTGGCTACTTCAACTCGATGCCGCACAACAAGGTGCCGCGTTTCACGCACAACTTCATTGTGTACGAGGGCGCCGGGTTGCCCGGGAAGTATCTCGGTAAAGTCCTCGGAGTGGAGCCGTTACAGGGCCGTGTGGTGATGAGTGACCGCACGGCGATTGGCTCGTCATTCAAGACGCTCGACACGGGGCATCCGATCAAGAGCAGCGATAGTTGGTTCCGTCCGGTGGACATCAAGGCCGGGCCGGACGGCGCGGTTTACGTGTGCGACTGGTACGACGATCAGGTGAACCACTACCGAAATCACGAGGGCCGGATCGACCTGCAGAACGGCCGCGTTTACCGGCTGCGAACCAAGGGCAGCCAGCCGATGGAATCGTTCGATCTGGCCAAGCTTCCCACGCCCGATCTGGTCACGTTGCTCCGCCACAAAAACAAGTGGCACCGTCAACAGGCACTCCGCCTCCTGGGCGATCGCAGGGATGCCAAGGCCCTTCCGCTGCTGAAAACCATGCTGCGCGACGAGATTGGCCAAGCGGCGCTGGAAGCGTTGTGGGCGATCAATCTTTGCGGCGGGTTTAACCCGGAATTTGGCGGGGAAACGCTCAAGCATACCAACCCCCATGTCCGCTCCTGGACGGTTCGCCTGCTTGGCGATGAAAAAATCATGCCGGAGGCGACAGCCGGTTCGCTCGTCCGCTTGGCCAGACGCGAGCCGCACGTCGAGGTGCGCAGCCAACTCGCCGCCACGGCCAAGCGGCTGCCGGTCGGCCAGGCGCTGCCGATCATTCGCGAGTTGCTCACGTACGATGCCGATGCAGGAGACATTTACCAACCGTTGATGGTTTGGTGGGCGCTGGAGTCGAAGACCGCCGAGCATCCGGACGAGGTGCTGGGACTGTTTGCCGACAGGTCGCTTTGGCAAAAGTCGCTCGTACGCGAACACATCCTAAGTCGTATCATTCGCCGTTACACCAAGGCCGGCACTCGAGCGGATCTGGCGAGCTGCGAGCGGTTGTTCGAGATGGCTCCCAACGCCGAGTCAGCAAAAATCCTGATGGCCGGTTTTGAGCAAGCGTACAAAGGGCGGTCGATGGCGGCGTTGCCGGAGCGGTTGATGGCGGCGATGGCGCGACACGGCGGCGGTTCGTTTGCGCTTGGTCTGCGACGTGGCGATGCCAAGTCGGTCGATGAGGCGCTACGGGTCATTGCTGGCGTGAAGGCGGATAAGGTCACACGTTTGCAGTACACGGAAATTCTCGGCGAAGCGCCGAACGCTAAAGCGATCCCGGTTTTACTCGGTATCGTGAAGTCTGAACCGGGCATCGACCTGAAACGTGCCGCGCTGGGAGCGCTCAAGCCATACAACGACCCACGCATCGCTGTTGAGGTGCTGGCTGTGTACGGGCAGTTAACCGATGGGTTGCGCAAGGTTGCCGGCACACTCTTGGCCGGTCGCTCTTCGTCAGCATTGGCGCTGCTGCAAGCGGTGGACGAAGGCAATCTGGCCGCCGGCCTGGTCTCGGCGGAGGTGGTCAGCATGTTGCGCTCGCACCGTGATGATCCGGTTGGCCAATTGTTGGCCAGGCACTTCGCCAACTCGGAGACGGATGCGGCCAGGCTGGATCAGGAAATCCAGCGCTTGGCCAAGGTTGTCACCGCCGAACCGGGCAGCCCATACGAAGGGAAGAAACTATTCACCGCAAGTTGCGGGGCGTGTCATAGTCTGTTCGAGCAGGGCGGCCATATTGGCCCCGACTTGACGGCGTACCAGCGGGGCGATTTGGACACGATGCTGCTGAGCATCATCAAGCCAGGCGCGGAGATTCGTGAGGGATACGAAAACTTTTTACTGACTACGAAGGACGGACGCTTGGTCACGGGCTTCCTGGTCGAGCAGGACAACCGGACGGTGGTATTGCGGGGCTTGGATGGGCAGGATGTGACTATTGCCCGCGGGGACATCCGCGGGTTGAAAGCCCAGGGCGCATCGCTTATGCCGGCCGGTTTGTTGACGGCCTATTCCGATGAGCAGATCCGTCACCTGTTGGCTTATTTGCGAAGCACGCAACCCCTAAACAACTAGTGGGTTGAAGCAGTAACCGGATTATTTCCTCCAAATTATCCGGCATTTCTAAAAAAGTACTGAAGAGATTGGGGGCCATGCCGATTCTTCATCTCGACTCCAATCCGGCAACACCCATGCCAACCGGCAGTCAGTACGGAATTTTTCCTGTTTTTGGCCCATTTACTCGTTTTGTTTTCCAATATTTGCTAATCCTGCCTCATGCAGGAGTTTGGGGCGCAACTGGATCGTTTTTCCGCCCTGGATCAGGTCGTCGTTCCGGACTTGTGGCAGCAGGATGCGGTGCAACACCTGCGGGCCGGCCGGGATGTCGTCGTTCACGCGGCAACCGGGGCCGGCAAAACCTTCATTTTCGAGTTGTGGTCCAACGAGGGTCGAAATCCGGGTCAGGCGATTTACACTGTGCCGACGCGCGCCTTGGCCAATGACAAGCTGGCCGAGTGGAGGGCGCGCGGCTGGAACGTGGGCATCGCCACCGGCGACTTGTCGGAGAACCTCGACGCACCGGTCATTGTTGCCACGCTCGAGACGCAGAAAAACAGGCTCATCACCGGCGACGGCCCGAGGCTGTTGGTAATCGACGAGTATCAAATGCTTGGCGACGCTGACCGTGGCCTCAATTACGAGTTGGCCATTGCCATGGCACCGCCGCAGACCCAACTCCTGATGCTCAGCGGCAGCGTGGCCAATCCCAGGCATGTTGTCGCCTGGCTGCAGCGCCTGGGCAGGCAGGCTGAGTGGGTGTGGCATGACGACCGTCCGGTGCCGCTCGAGGAGGTTTACGCCGGGATGCTCAACTACAATGTCCCATCAGAGATTCGCGGTTATTGGCCGAGGTTCGCGGCCAAGGCGCTGGCCGAGGGGCTTGGGCCGATTTTGGTTTTTGCACCGCGCCGCCGCGCGGCCAAGGCGCTCGCCGCCGAAATTGCACGTAACCTGCCGAATCCCAACCCGCTCCAGTTGACGGCAGGGCAAAAGGATCTCGTGGATGACCACTTGGCCAGAATGTTACAGGCTCGAGTGGCGTATCACCACAGCGGGTTGAGCTACGGCGCACGTGCTGGAGTGGTCGAGCCTTTGGCCAAGGCCGGCCAACTGCGAGTCGTCGTGGCAACGATGGGCTTGGCTGCCGGCATCAACTTCTCTTTGCGCAGCGTGACCTTGGCCGCCGACTCGTACCGTCGCGACCATTTGGAAGTGCCGATCCGGGCGGATGAGATTCACCAAATGTTTGGGCGTGCTGGGCGGCGTGGCATCGACGAGATCGGTTACGGCTTGGTTTCGAGAAATGAAATCCGAATTCGCGATGGCCATCCCTGTTTCCTCTCTCGCAACGGCATGGTCGATTGGGCGTCGCTGCTGGGCCTTATGCATGGCGCGGTGCAGCAGGGGCGTGAGCCGTACACCGAGGCGGTTCGCGTGCAGGAACGGCTATTCAGCACTGACCCAATCCTGCTCGGCATGGAGTTTGCGATGAAACATCCGGAAGTGCCGTGCGGCTTGGGCACCGACTCGGAGCGGGCGCGCAAAGCCCGAAAGCGAGTCCGTGAGATGCTAAACAGTCAGGGCGGCTGGGAGGCGTGGCCCAAGGCCAAGCCGATGCCGCTCAGCGAGGTGTTCGTTCCGAAAAAAACAAGCGGCGACAGAGAGGCGGACGTGCAACCGCCGCTTGGCCAGGCGCTCTTGCTGCGCCCGGCATTGATGGAGCCGGAGGTGCTTCGGAGAACCGGCGCGGGTGAATTGGTCCTGCTGCCGAGCGGTCAGGCGTACGGTCGGGAGCAGAAGGTGGCGGATCAACTCAACAATGAACGGCTCGATTTGGCCAAGTGGGTGCGGCGCCTGACCGGCTGGCGGATGCGCGTGGTGCCGTTGACGCTCTGGCAAAAAAAAATACAGCCGCTTCTCGAGGAAAAACTGGCGGCAAACCAAACGCCGGTGGAGCGGTTCCGCCGGGAGGATAACCGGCTCCTTGTTCAGCTACGCCTAGGCCATCAGGCCGTTCCCGCCCACGTCGATTTGAACGGCGTGGCGCTATGGCGGCCACAGGAGCGGCATGTGGTCAATCCGACCTGTTCTGGTTGCGGGCTGTACAGCGAGTGTCGTGAACTCAAGCCGGCCACCGGCGTGGCGTTGCTCTGGAAACGGCTCAGACTGGTTCAAGAGAACGGTGGCCCAACACGCCGGGGCCGAGTCGTCAGTTTTTTTTCGCAGAGCTACGGCCTGGGCATTGCGGCGGCGTTGGAGGATGAGTCGCTGCCGATCGACGAGTTGGTGTACGAGTTGGCCAACCTTGATGCTGGCTACCGTTTTGGCAATGAGGAGAATCGTTGGGAAGGGCGCATCCCCATCGCCTGCCGTGAGCGTTACGGCGATGTGACGGTGCCGGGGTATCTCGACGCCGGCCTGCCGCCGCGTTACGGCTCAGGTGCCGAGCAGGTCATAGCGGCAATGCATGCCAATCCCGCTGATAAGGCCAATTGGGTGACCGATCTGCTGGGCGCTGGGGATATTGATCGCGCGGTGATCGAGTGGCGCAGTCTACTACGGCAGATCACCCACGCGCCGGAGCTGGATTGGACGCGCTGGACGGAGCTGTGTGAACACGCCGGAAGCCTCCTTGCCGAGACCGAGTCGCCTACGCTCTGCGAACTGCCGCCTCTTGAGCATCACCAGCAGGGCAGGGTGGATCACCACCTGAGGTTGAAGTCTTATTGAACGCAGCCTAATTGCAGGCCTTGTTGTCGCAGGCGCCGCTTTTTTTCAACACGTCGCAGGTGGCTGAGAGTTGCAGTTTCTGCGACTTCACGGTGAATCCTAACTTCTGGCCAATCTCGTTCTCGATCGACTCGATTTGATCGCTGTCAAACTCCACGATTTTTTCGCAGTCCTGACAAATGAGATGATTGTGGTTTGGGTGGTCGGAGTAGTTGGGGTCGTAGAATTTGTACGGCTTCCCGAAGTCCATCTCGTGCACGAGATGGCTCTCGGTGAGGAGCGGCAATGTGCGATAGACCGTTGCGCGGGAGACGGAGCAGTCTTTCTCCCGTGCCCACTCAAGCAGTTGTTCGGCGGTGAAATGTTCTTCGGTGGAGAACACCGTGTCGATTATGACACGCCGCTGATCGGTGATGCGAAGATTCTTTTTCTCGAGGAAATCCATGAATTTCCTCTTAGCCTCCTCTCTCACTAACGTCTGCACGGCATAAATTGTTGCCCAGAACCGAAGTCAAGTCAATGAGACTAGTCTCAAAAACTTGCCAATAATCGCCGATTGTCGCGCCGCTACCTTTCGGGCATCGTGTGCCGAACAGCTTGGTCAAGCGCTTGGCCAAGCGCGACTTATGCCCGGGCAACAGACCAGCGATTCACCCGAAGTCAGCGTGGTGATGCCGTGCCTCAACGAGGCCGAGACACTCGCGGTTTGCATCCAAAAAGCCCGCGCCTGCCTCGCCGACAACGGTGTCTCCGGCGAGATCATCATCGCCGACAACGGCAGCACTGACGGTTCGCAGTCCATCGCCGAGGCTGGGGGGGCGCGCCTCGTGCCGGTCGAGGCCAAAGGCTACGGCAGCGCGCTGATGGGAGGGATTGCGGCGACGTGCGGGCGGTTCGTCATCATGGCCGACGCCGACGACAGCTACGATTTCTCTGCGCTCATGCCATTCATCGAAAAGTTACGCGCCGGTTGCGACTTTGTTATTGGCAATCGGTTCAAAGGAGGCATCGCGCCCGGGGCCATGCCGCCGCTGCATCGTTACCTTGGCAATCCCGTGCTGAGCGGCTTAGGTCGACTTTTTTTCCTCTGCCCGGCCGGAGACTTACATTGTGGGCTGCGAGGCTTTTCGCGCGATGCATTCGAGCGGATGAAACTGCAAACGACTGGCATGGAGTTCGCTAGCGAGATGGTTGTCAAGGCGACGTTGCTTGGCCTGCGAATTGCCGAGGTACCGACGACGCTCTCGCCGGACGGCCGCAGCCGGCCGCCGCACTTGCGGAGCTGGCGCGACGGTTGGCGGCACTTGCGGTTCATGCTGCTATTTAGTCCGCGTTGGCTGTTTTTATATCCGGGACTCTTGCTGATGCTCGCCGGCTTGGGTGTCGGCGGTTGGCTGTTGCCGGAGGAGCGGCAGCTTGGCGAGACGACGCTCGACGTTCACACGCTGGCCTACGCGGCGCTGTCGGTGTTACTCGGTTTTCAGGCAGTGCTCTTCTCGCTGTTCACGCGGACGTTCGCCATTACGCAGGGCCTGATGCCGCCAAGTCGCTTGCTGAACCATCTGTACCGTTTCGTCACACTCGAGACCGGGCTGGTGGTTGGTGGACTGCTGGTGGTTGGCGGCTTGGCGGGCTCGTTGGCGGTGACGCTTGGCTGGCAGAAAACCGACTTTGGCCAGCTCGAGCCGTCGGTCGTGCTGCGCCAAGTCATCCCGTCGATCGTAGCGCTGGCGCTTGGCTTTCAAGTTGTGCTGGGTAGTTTTTTTCTCAGTGTGCTGGGCCTGAAACGAAAGGGTGGCGACAGGTGAAGAGGTTCGATCGAGTCCTTCGAAATTGGCGTATTCGCAAGGCACTCCCGCATTTAGCCAAGGCTGAACGGTTACTTGACGTCGGCTGCGGCGACGGCGAACTGTTGCGGCAACTTGGGCGAAACGGCGTGGGAATCGACCCGCGACTAGCCAAGCTGGCCGGCGTTCCCGGCGTTCAGTTCGTGTGCGGCAATTTCCCCGATGACCTTCCTGCTGCCGAGCCGGTTGATGCCATCACGATGCTCGCCGTGTTCGAACATGTGCCCGAAACCAACAAGCCGGCTTGGCCAAGCGCTTGCCACCGTCTGCTCGCCGACGATGGCTGCGTAGTGTTGACCGTGCCGTCGCCGCGAGTCGATGCCATCTTGGCTGTGTTGCGATTTTTTCGATTGGTCGATGGGATGGTGCTGGAGGAGCATCACGGCTTTGATCCGGGCGAGGTGACGCCGCTGTTCGAGTCGGCCGGCTTCCGCTTGGTCACCCACAAAACATTTCAATTTGGCCTGAACAATCTGTTCGTCTTTACGAAAAACGCCTAGTTCATTTTGTCGTCCCAGAAAACAGAGAGTGTCAGCAAGTCGAAATTGTGGTTTTGGCTGCGGATGGCTTGGGTGGTGGCGTACGCGCTGATGCTGGTGTTGATGTTGAACAACTTGGCGCGGCTGAACACCGATGCCATCGCCTACATGCGTGTCGCCGAGTATTGGTCGAGCGGTAACTTTGGCTTCGCGGTGAACGGCTACTGGGGGCCGCTGCTGAGTTGGCTGATGGTGCCGTTTTTGTGGCTGGGCGTTGAGCCGTTGCTCGCCGGTAAATTGGCGATGCTGATTTCCGGCGCGGTGTTTTTTCACGGGAGCCTGTTTCTCGTTCGCTCGGTTGGTCTGCGTTTGTACGACGAGTTGATCGTGGCCTGGGTGCTGGCACTGACGATTCCCGGATGGATGTCGAATCACGTGACGCCGGACCTGCTGGTCGCCGGGTTGATGGCCTTTGCGCTTGGCCAAGCAGTGTCGCCGGATTGGCTGGCGAATCACAAGCGGGCACTTGGCACCGGCGCGACTTGGGGTTTGGCCTACCTGGCCAAGGCGGTGGCGCTGCCGGTCGGCGTGGTGGTGAGTGTGCTGTTGGCGCTGTGCTGGCGGCTTGGCCAGGCGGAGAATCGGCGGGCGGCTTGGGCTCGGTTGGGCGTGTCGCTTGGCCTGTTGGCACTGTTGGCGGTGCCGTGGATCACATTGCTGTCGTTGAAATATGACAAGCCGACCTTCTCGACTTCCGGCCCGATCGCCCACGCTGTTGTCGGCCCGGGAAAAGACAGGCCGGCACCACATCCGTTCGGCAGCATGATTAACAAACCGGACACGGGACGGGTGACGGGATGGGAGGATCCGAGCTGGATGGACTACGACTACTGGTCGCCATTCGCGACCGGCGAAAATTTTTCGCATCAACTCTCGCTCATCGGCCGCAACGCCAAAACGGTGTTTCAATTATTGGCGGCCTTCGACGGAGTCGGGGCATTGCTTAAATGGTTCGGAGTCGGGACATTGGTTTTAGGCTTGGCACTATTCGCAAAACGGCCGTGGTCGAAAAACTGGCTGGCCGATCGATGGCGATCAATGGTCATCCCGCTGATCTGCCTCGGCGGCATTTACCTGCCGGTTTACGTGATGCCGGTGGACATGCGCTATTTTTACCTGTTCCTGCCGCTGCTCATGATTCTCACACTTGGCCTCGTTTCACCATTTTTCGCGAAGAAAAGGCAAACCGGCTTGGTTTGGATGTTGCTTTTCCTGCTGCCGTTATTGTGGCGTGCGCCTGCGACATCCTTCGCCGGATCCTTGGCTCAAGATTTGGCCAAGCGGATGGATAGTGCCGGGATGGTGGGACCAATTGTCGGCTCGACGTTTTTTTCATCGGAGGGACATCGGCTTGGTTTGTACGTTGCCTGGCACCTCGGCCAGCCTTGGCATGGCGACGTCAGGCCAGCTTCGCTTGAAGCGTATAAACATTCCGGAGCTAGGTTTACAATTGCCATCGGCGGCTCGCCGTTGGCCAAGCAACTGGATGCAGATTCGGCTTTCAAAAATGTGAGTGTTAAGTTAGGTGAAAAAGGATTCCTTCAGGTTTACGAGATTCAGGCGAGCCACCCTTAGTGTATTTTCCTTTTCCGGAGGCGGGAGTGGTTTTATCCTCGCGCTACTATGAACGGTTTGATTGGGAATGTGTTTACCTGCGCCGGATTGCTGGTGGTTTCGTTTGGTTCGGTGCAAGCCGGGTTGACGGCGGAGCAGAAAGCCAAGCTGCCATCGCCGGCCAAGCATGCGATCAGTTTCGCCAGGGAGATTTCGCCGTTGCTGGAAAAGAGCTGCACCAAGTGTCACGGCAAAGGCAAAGCCAAGGGTGGCTTTAGCATCGAAACACGTGAAAAGTTGCTCCTCGGTGGTGACTCGGGCGGGGCAGTGGTTATCGGCAAGAGCGTCGACAGTTACTTGGTCGAGTTGGTTTCCGGCATCGACCCCGACAATGTCATGCCGCAAAAGGGCTCGAGGTTGACGCCGGAACAGGTCGGCTTGATTCGTGCCTGGATTGACCAGGGATTGCAGTGGGAAGAGGGGGCGACATTTGCCAAGGCGCCGGTACTGAACCTTAGCCCGCGCCGGCCGGAGTTGCCCGGCGACGAGGGCGGCCATCCGGTCGATCGCATTTTGGCGTCATACTTCGCCAGGCACGGAGTGAAGACCGGCAGGGTGGTTTCGGATCGGCTTTTTGCCCGACGCGTGTATCTCGACACGATTGGCCTGTTGCCGCCAGTGAAGGAACTGGACGAGTTTATTGCCAGCACAGCGAAGGGCAAACGCCGCAAATTGGTTCGCCGGTTGCTTGCCGATCACAAGCCGTACGCCGAGCATTGGTTGGCGTTTTGGAACGACATCCTGCGAAACGACTATGCTGGCACCGGCTTCATCGACGGTGGCCGCAAGCAGATCACCGGCTGGCTTTATGGTTCGCTCTATCAAAACAAACCGTACGACCAATTTGTGTACGAACTAATCAACCCAAAGGAGCACTCGCGGGGCTTCACGAAGGGCATCGTCTGGCGCGGCGTGGTGAACGCCAGTCAAAAACCCCCGATGCAAGCGGCGCAACACATCTCGCAGATTTTCATGGGCGTGAACCTCAAGTGTGCCTCCTGCCACGACAGTTTCATCAACGATTGGTCGCTTGCCGATGCCTACGCGTTGGCCAGTGTCTACGCTGACAAGCCATTGGAGATGATTCAGTGCGACAAGCCGACGGGCGAGATTTCCGACGTGCGATTCATCCATCCGGAGCTGGGTGCGATCGACCCGAAGGCGGATCGCGCCAAGCGCATCGAGCAGTTGGCCAAGGCGGTGACGAGTCCGAGGAATGGCCGCCTCAGCCGTACAATTGTCAACCGGCTTTGGGCGCGGTTCCTCGGCCGTGGCTTGGTCGAGCCGGTCGATGAAATGGAGAACGAGTCGTGGCACACCGACCTGCTTGACCTGCTGGCAAGCGATCTCGTCGATAACGGCTACAATCTCAAGTTCACCATGGAGCAAATCATGACGTCGCACGCGTACCAGTTGCCGGCGGTGGACGGTGCCGAGCAGGCGGGAAAGAATTACGTTTTTCGGGGGCCACTGGTTCGCCGTATGAGCGCCGAACAGTTTGTCGATGCTATCGCGACACTCACCGGCAACTGGAAGCCGTCGCCGGCGAAGAAGATCGAGTTTGATGGGGCGAATCTTGCCGGCGTGAGGGCGGGATTCGACCGGAATGATCTGCCACGGGGCAGATGGATCTGGAGTTCGGCCGAGGCGGCCAAGGGCGTCGAGCCGGGCACGTCCTATTTTCGTAAACGCTTCGAATTGCCGCATAAGCCCAAGACGGCGAATGTCATCGCCGTGGCGGACAATTCATTCGTCCTGCTTGTGAACCATCGCACCGGGATAGCCGGCAAAAACTGGGAGGAACCGAAGTTCCACAACTTGGCTAGTCGATTCAAGAAAGGTGAAAATCTCGTCACGGTTTTAGCCACGAATGAAGGGAGCGAAAAAAACCCCGCCGGACTTTGGCTGGGCATTCGGTTTCAGTTTGCCGATGGCTCGACGATGGACATGGTGTCCGACCAGTCGTGGAAAGTCAGCACCAAGGATTCTGATGGTTGGAATACGTCGGAGTTCGACGACACCACATGGCGGGAGGCATCGGAACTGGGAGGGATGGACATGGCTCCGTGGGGCTTGGCCAAGCGGATGAAAATGAGCGGCTCAGTACTGGCGTTTGGCGGGCGGTTTCGCGAGTCACTGCAAAACAAGACGGCGCTGACCACGGCGCTTGGCCGGCCGAACCGAGAGCAGGTGACCACCGAGCGCCCATCTGTCGCCACCACGCTGCAGGCGCTCGCGCTGACCAACGGCGAGGTCCTTTCGACGCTCATCAAGGACGGGGCCACCGCCCTGGCCGGCGAGGGCGGAGAGCAGCAGCGCTTGGCCAAGCGGGTGTTTCTGGCGGCGCTTGGCCGGTCGCCCAATCAAGCGGAATCGACGATGTTAGCGGAGCTGAGCAGTGGAGATAACGGGGCCGAGTCGGTCGAGGACGTGCTTTGGGCAGTGACGATGCTGCCGGAGTTTCAACTCATTTACTAAACGCTGACGATGCAAATTCAGGTGGGGATTATTTCGGTATCGGATCGCGCGACGCAGGGCGTTTATGACGACGCCGGCGGGCCGGCGTTGAAAGAGGTCGCGGCCGGCCACGGCTGGGAAATCGCCGCCGAGTCGGTGGTGCCG
>CAJWPV010000008.1 GCA_913045395.1 uncultured Verrucomicrobiota bacterium
GCGCACATCGAGTTCGGTGTCGATGTGAAGTCGCTGCCCCGCAAGGAGCGACTGAAATATTACAATGTCAGGCGGTCCGTGTTCTGCGAGCGGATCGATTCGCAGTTGCGGGTTTATCCCAGCGGCAATCTTGCCGCGCACGTGACCGGATTTGTCGGCGTGCGCGATCCGGAGGGTTCGAGCGTGCCGATGGTCGGTCTCGAGGGGAAGCACGGCGTCGAGATAATGCTAGACTCGGAGCTCGAGGGCGTGCGCGGTTGGCGTGAGACCGAGACCGATCGTAGCCGTCGCGAGGTGGTGGCATTCCGCGAGTACAACGTGAAGCCGCGCGACGGGATGAACGTGGTGCTGACGATCGATGCCAACGTCCAGTACATAGTCGAGAAGGGGCTCGAGGCGCTTTGCGCGAAGCACACGCCGGCGAGCGCCTGCATAGTGGTGGTGAACCCGCGAACCGGCGCGATTCTAGCGCTGGCCAACCGGCCAACGTTCGATCCCAACAAGCCGGGCGACTCCAACGCAGCCAACCGTCGCAACCGGGTGATCACCGACGTGTTTGAGCCGGGCTCGACCTTCAAGATCGTGGCGGTGTCAGGTGCGCTCAACGAGGGCGTGGTGCGGTTGCACGATCGGTTCCACTGCGAGAACGGCCGCCTTTATTTCGCCGGCAAGGTGCTGCGCGACCACCATGCGTACGGCGAATTGTCAGTTCGGGAGATTATCACCAAATCATCCAACATCGGCACGGCCAAGGTTGCGATGAAACTGGGGGCGTCTCGGCTGCACAAATATATTTCCGAGTTAGGCTTTGGCCAGCGCAGCGGTGTGCCGTTGCCAGGGGAGGTGCGCGGAATCCTTCATCCGGTTAGGAACTGGAGCAAGTTGTCGATCTCCCGGATTCCGATGGGCCACGAGATCGCGGCAACGCCTCTGCAGCTCGTGATGGCGATGTCCTCAATGGCCAACGGCGGCAACCTGATGCGGCCGCTGCTGGTGGATCGGCTGTTGGATCGGGATGGGAATGTCGTGATGCAGTATGAACCGACCGTGGTTCGCAAGGTGATTCACGACGAGACAGCGCAGCAGATGGTGAAAACGCTGATAACGGTGGTCTCTGCCGAGGGCACTGCGCGCCAGGCTTGGCTCGAGAACTATACCGTTGCCGGCAAGACTGGCACGGCGCAAAAGCCGTCGAAGACACGGCGCGGCTACGAGGCCGGTAAATATTTTTCGTCATTCATCGGATTCTTGCCGGCGGAGAATCCCAAGTTGTGCATCGGTGTGTTTGTGGATGAACCGCACAACGGACACTACGGCGGTGTGGTGGCAGCTCCGACATTCAAGGTGATTGCCGAGAAATCGGCCAACTATCTCGGCCTCGAGGCGTCGAGGCCGGTAAAGCCGATGTCGGAGCAGAAACCCCGGGTGGTGTTAAGATGATGGAACCCCGGACGCTAGGTTTTGTGGAGGAGAGCTGCAACGGGCAGCTCGTCGCGGGCCAACGCTCGTCGAGTGTCCGCCGCGTCTGCACCGACTCGCGTCTGGCTAGGAAGGGTGATTTGTTCATTGCAATTTGCGGCGACCGGTTTGACGGGCACGATTACCTCAACGATGCGCTTGGCCAAGGGGCGGAAGCTGCCGTGGTCAGCCGTTCCCGGCTTGGCCAAGCGAAGGTCGACGGGCCGATGATCGAGGTGGAGGAGACGCGGCATGCACTTGGCCGACTGTCCGCCAATTACCGGCAGGATTTTGAGCTGCCGGTGATAGCGGTTGGCGGTTCCAACGGCAAGACCAGCACCAAGGAAATTTTGGCCACGGTGCTTGGGCAGCGACTCGAGACACTCTCGAGTGAGGCCAGTTTCAACAACGACATTGGCGTGCCGCTCACGTTGCTGCAGTTACGCGAGGCCCACGAGGCGGCGGTGCTCGAGGTCGGCTCGAATCATCCCGGCGAACTGCAACCGCTGCTGCAACTCATCCGGCCAAGGTACGGTGTGCTGACGAGCATCGGGCGAGAGCATCTGGAGTTTTTCGGCGATCTGACCGGGGTGATCGAGGAGGAAGGGGCACTTGCAGAGGCGCTGCCGCCGGAGGGCTGCCTGTTTATTAATGGAGATATCGAGGGGCTGGAGGCCATCCGTGCCCGCTGTCGCGCAACGGTCGTCACGGTCGGGGAGGGGGAGGGCTGTGACTGGCAGCTCGCCGGCATCGGGCTGAACAACGAGGGGACGACTTTCGAACTGCTTTCGCCAAAGGGAGATTGGAGCGGAGCCTACCGCGTCAACCTGCTGGGCCATCAAAACGCCCGGAACGCCGCGCTCGCAATAGCGCTCGCGGCGGAGCTGGGCCTGAGCCGGGAGGAGCTGGACCAGGGCCTGCAGTGTTGCCGTCCGGCGTCGATGCGAATGGAGATGCAGACACTCGGCGGTGTCCGCATCATCAACGACGCCTACAACTCCAATCCGGACTCCCTTCTGGCGGCTTTGGAGACGATGGGGTTGTTTCCGACTGGGGGAAAACGCATTGCCATTCTCGGCGACATGGCCGAGCTTGGACAAGTCAGCGAGTTCGCTCATGTTGAGGTGGGCCGGCTTGCGGCCAGGCTTGGCCTGGATGGATTGATAGCCGTGGGCCAATGGGCGAACAAGATGGTACGCGCGGCGCAGGAGGGCGGCCTGGCCAACGTGGCGGCTTTCGATGACATCAACGTGGCAGGTCAAGCGCTGGCTGTTAAGCTGAGTCCTGGGGACTTGGTGCTGATCAAAGGCAGCCGGGCGGCAAGAATGGAACGCATCATCGAGCCACTCAAGGAGGCTATGAAACCGTAGAGATTACAGAATGTTTTTTTACCTCAGCCAAGCTCCGCAGTGGTTGGCCGAAAATGGCCACACTGCCTGGGCGGACTGGCTCTCCTTCCTGCGGGTGTTCCAGTACATCACTTTCCGGACAGCCGGCGCGGCGGTCACAGCGCTACTGTTTTGCTGGTGGTTTGGCCCCAAGATTATCTCCCTGCTTAAGCGGCTCAAATTCGACCAGAACTACAAGGACAAGGCTGAGGAAGCCGGTGGTCTGGATGCGCGGGTGCTCAGCAAAAGGGGCACACCGTCGATGGGGGGGATCATGATCGTGCTGGCGCTGGATGTGACGGTGCTGCTCTGGGCCAAGTGGAACGAGTTTCTTGCACTGAGCCTGATGTCGGTGGTTGTTCTGGCGGCACTGGGTTTTTATGACGACTGGGTCAAGCTCACCAAGCAGGACAAGGCCGGCATCCACTCGAAAGTGAAGCTGGTGGTGCAACTGGCGCTGGGCCTCTTCATCGGCGTGTACCTGTGGCACCACCCAACCAAGAGTGACTTGGTCGGGAAATTGGTGGTCCCGTTTTACAGCGGTGAGATCGTGTTTGCCGGTGTAGGGTTCGTTGGCCTGCTGATCACCACTGCTGCCATCGTGGGCAGCTCCAATGCTGTGAACCTTACCGACGGCCTCGATGGATTAGCCATCGGCTGCACGCTGATCGTCACTTTCGTTTTCATCATTTTCACATACATCGCCGGCAACAAGATCATGGCCGAGTATCTGCGCGTGCCATACGTCGAGGGGGCAGGGGAGTTGACGGTGTTCTGCGCAGCGATGGTGGGGGCCGGGCTGGGGTTTCTCTGGTTCAACTGTCATCCGGCCCAGGTGTTCATGGGCGATACCGGGTCGCTGGCGCTGGGCGGCGTACTCGGCGTAATTGCGGTGCTGATTCATCAGCCGTTTGTGCTGGTGATTGCGGGTGGGGTGTTCGTGCTCGAGGCCATTTCGGTCTTGATCCAGACCGGTTGGTTCAAGCACACACGGCGAAAATACGGCGAGGGACAGCGCGTATTCCTTATGGCGCCGCTACATCATCACTTTGAGAAAAAAGGGTGGTACGAGTCGCAGGTGGTCGTTCGGTTTTATATTTTAGGAATTCTTTTTGCGGTGCTCGCCTTGAGTACGCTGAAATTGAGGTAAGTCGGGCAGTCATGTTCAAGTTGAAGGGCAAGCGGGTTTTGTTGGTCGGCCTCGGTTCGCGCGGCCGGGCGGCCTGCCGGTTGCTCTGCGATAACGGTGCCTCGGTGGTGGCGGTGGATTGCAAGGAGGACGACCTGCTCCGCCGCGAGACCGAGCCGTTGACGGAGCTGGGCGTGGAGGTGCACCTTGGCTTGACCAAGCCCTTGGCGAAGCTGCTCGACGGCGTAGAGTTGAGCGTAATCAGCGTGGGGGGCATTCGCGAAACAGCCTGGGTGCGTGCCCTGAGCAAGGCGGATCTCCCCGTGATCGGGGAGTTGGAACTTGGTTCACAGAAGTTGCGCTGCCTTAACATCGCTGTGACGGGTACCAACGGCAAAACCCCGGCGGCCAAACTGATCGAGCAGGTACTGATTGGCGCGCAACGGGAGACCCGGCTGGCCGGAAAGGTGGACTATCCCATTTGCGATGCCGTGGACGACTCGAAGGAGCTGGATTACCTAATCCTTGCCGTCAACTCGTTTCAGCTCGAGTTGACACAGTTTTTCAGCCCGACGGTCGCCGTGCTGACAAACATCGCGCCGGACCACATGGATCACTACGGGAGCATGGCGGAGTACGTGAAGGTCAAGGCGCGGATATTCGCCAACCAGCAGCCGTTTGACTGGGCAATCATTCAGAGCGAGGCGCTGGCGCAAATCCGATCGCTTGGCATCGAAATACCATCCAAGATCATCAACTTCAGCGCGAGCAACCGCCGAGCGGACATTTCGCTTGATCGCGGGCTGATCGTGAGCCGGGTGCCGGGCTGGGAGGGCCCACTGATGGATTTCACCGAGTGCCAGTTGCGGGGGGCACACAACGCGGAGATTCTGATGGCCGCGCTGGCCGTCGGGCGCGTGTTTCGGATTCCGCTGGGGCAATCGGTGGATATCCTCAGGAATCACCCGCCGTTGCCGCACCGGTGTGAACTTGTGGCTGAGTTGGGCGGGGTGAGCTACATCAACGACTCCCGCTGCACCAATCTCGCTGCGCTCAAGAAGTCACTTTCCTCAATGAAATCAGGCTCTGGAGGCGCTCAAAACATTTGGCTGCTGGCGGGTGGACGAGACAAGGCCGGGGCGTATCACGACATCGGCCCGCTGCTTTCACAGAGGGTCAAGGCGGTATTTTTGATGGGCGAAATCCGTGAAAATCTGCGTGCTGCGTGGAGCCTTTTCACGCCCTGCCGCCTGGTGGATTCGCTGGAGGAAGCAGTTCTCCAGGGCGCGGAGTTGGCCGAGGAGGGCGACGTTATTTTACTCTCGCCAGCGAGTGAGGATTCCGGTAGCGTCAACGGCTATCAACATCGTGGCGAGATGTTTCGGCGCTCAGTCGAACTCTTGGCCGGTACTTCAACGGAAGCTGAAAGCACCGGCAAGGCCGGTTCAGCCTCAAAAATTCCACACGTCTTGTCGCGATGATACCCATCTTCCAACCACCATATCTTGTATTCCCGCCCCGCGTGATTGGTCAAACGCGCCAAATTTTTTTTCAATCAACCAAGGAGTAAATAATCATGTCTAGTCATAATCCCCTACGACCCAAAAGTTCCCTGCTCGAGCAGAAAGCCAAGAACCGTTCCGGCCTGCAGATGGTGATGATCATCGTGGCTGTGCACGTGGTTTTCCTCGGGGGGCTGTTGTTCTCCGGCTGCCGTCCGGAACAATCGACACCCGGCACGGTGGCCGACACCAACGCTATTCCGGTTTTGCCACCCATTGGGGGAGGGGTGGCGTCTCAGCTGGGACAAACCAATGCGCTAAGCGTGGGGAATGCGCCCGCTGCGGACACCAACGCCGTGACTGCTGCCCCGCCGCTTCCAGACGCCACGACCGGTGAAGCCAAGCCGCCACCCGTCACGCGCGACCCGGTCGCGGCGCAGGACATTGTACCATTGATCCCCGAGGCAACGGGTGAGACCGAGGTGCCAGTGGCCACCGGCGAGGAGGAGTATGTGGTGGCCAGGGGCGACAACTTTACCACCATTGCGCGCAAATTTGGCGTGACGGTGCAGGCCATCATCAAGGCCAACCCGGCAGTGGATTCAAACCGCATGGCGATTGGCCAAGTGCTGATCATCCCCGCGCCCGCGGCCAAGCCGCCCGCACCGGCGGTGCCAGAGGGAACGGTGGTGTACGAGGTCAAGGCGGGCGACAGCCTTTACGCCATCGCCAAGGAACACAAGACCACGGTCAAGGCCATCCGCGATGCCAACAGCCTGACAAACTCAAAAATTCAACCGGGGCAAAAACTGACCATTCCCCCGCCGGCGACCGACAACTAGTCAAGCGAGCGATCCGTCCCGATGAAGTTCGCCTCGACCACGCTGGTGTTTGTCGTTTCCGCCCTGCTTGCGCTGGGGTTGGTGATGCTCTACAGCGCCACGATGTTTCACCGGGGGGGGCCGTTTTGGGGGTCGCAGGTGCTGTGGTGCTGCATCGGGCTGGTCGTCTGCTTTGGCATGGCCATGGTGGACTACCAGGTGCTAAAAAAAGTCTCTGTACTGGCGCTTGTACTGGCGCTGCTCCTGTTGCTGGCAGTGATGATCCCCGGTATCGGGCTGGAGCGCAACGGCGCCCACCGCTGGCTTCAGTTGCCGGGCACGACGTTCCAGCCGTCCGAGTTTGCCAAGCTGGCCGTCATCGTTGCGCTGGCCCACTACTGTGAACGCAAGGGCCGCGGCATGGACACGTTCAGGTACGGTCTGCTCATTCCCGGGATGGTGCTGGCGTTGTTCCTCGGGTTGATTTTCATCGAACCGGACTGGGGTGCGACGGCGCTGCTGGCCACGGTGTGCGGGTTGATGCTGTTCCTGGCCGGAACTAAGCTGCGATTCATGGTTCCGCCGGTGATCGTGCTGGGAGCGGCTGGTGGTTTCCTGTTGTCGCAAAACACGCTTCGCCTGAACCGCATCATGAGCTGGCTCGATCCCGAGGGCACGAAACAGGGGGTTGGCTACCAGGCTTGGCAGTCGCTAATTGCGCTTGGTTCAGGCGGGACAACCGGCCTTGGCCTTGGTAACGGACGCCAGAAGCTTGGCTTCGTGCCGGAGAACCAGACCGACTTCATATTCTCGGTAATCGGTGAGGAGCTTGGCCTGGTGGCTACGATGGGAATCGTGGTGGCGTTCGTGCTGTTCGTGGTTTGCGGGGCGTATATCGCCATGCGGTCGCGCGACTTTTTTGGTTTTCTGCTGGCTTCCGGGATGACGCTGCTGATTAGCCTGCAGGGATTCATCAACATCGGCGTGGTGACCAGTACGCTGCCCAACAAGGGACTCCCGCTGCCGTTCATCAGCCGCGGTGGCACGAACCTCGTGGTGATGCTGTTTTGCGTCGGGGTGCTGTTGAGCGTCGCGCGGTTTGCGAGCCGTGAGGGGCAAGTCAAGACGGCCGGGGCAAACGATCCCGGCGGGTACTCACCGTTCCGGGCGAAGACATGAGCATGAATCCCATGGCCAAGCGCATTGCCATTGCTTGCGGCGGAACCGGCGGACACCTGTTCCCCGGTCTGGCAGTGGGGGATACGTTCGTGGCTCGCGGCTGCGATGTCACGCTGCTCGTCAGCCCGAAGGAGGTGGACCAGACGGCGGTCAAGTCGGCCTACGGCATGGAGGTCGAGTCGCTACCGATGGTCGCTCTCAGCGGCAATCTACCCCGGTTTGCCGCCTGCTTTTGGTCGTCGTTTAGCCAATGCCGAAAACTTTTTTGCGACAAGCCTCCCGATGCCGTGCTGGCGATGGGCGGGTTCACCAGCGCGCCGCCGGTGATCGCCGGGAAGCTGATCGGCGCCCGCATTTTTCTGCACGAGGCCAACGCTATCCCGGGCCGTGCGGTGAAGCTGCTGGCGCCGCTGGCCGACGAGGTGTTTGTCCAGTTCCCCACCGCGATGCCGAGGGTGCTGAGCACTAATATTCGCGCCACCGGCCTGCCGGTGCGCTCGGCATTGGAGCCGATTGAAAAGGCCCATGCGCGGACCGCGCTTGGCCTGGCCGAGGACCGGCCGGTGCTGCTCGTGATGGGAGGTAGTCAGGGGGCGCAGTCGATCAACCAGGCGCTGGTCGGGGCGTTGCCGCGCTTGGCCAAGGCATTGCCGGGACTGCAGTTCATCCACCTGACTGGCACCGGCAGCGTTGAGACGGTTCGACAGGCGTACGATGCGCTTGGCCTGAGTGCCGTGGTGCGACCGTTTTTGACCGAGATGGAGTATGCGCTGGGCGCGGCCGACTTGGCGTTGAGCCGCTCGGGGGCGTCGTCGCTTGCTGAATTTTCGGCAATGGAGCTGCCGGCAATATTGATCCCATACCCCACCGCAGTGGACGACCATCAACGGCTCAATGCCCGGTCGTTCGTGGACATCGGTGCGGCGCGGTGTTTTCACCAGAAGCAACTGACGCCCAACCTGCTCGTCAGCCAATTGAGCCAGTTGTTCGGCAGCCCGGCCAGGCTCGAGGCCATGGCCGGCGCGATGAAACAGTGGAAGTCGGCGCAGGCCACCGGGGAGGTCGTGCAACGGATTTTCGATGCGTGCGGCTGGGTGGATGATGCCGGGGACGAATTGATGTTTGCCCTGCCAAGGGGGAAGGAGGCAGCCGCATGAGCGCAGGAGTCGCAGCGCCTGTGTCGAAGGATGTGAAAGCACTGCTCGAGAAAGCCGCCGACGACGCGACGGTGGTCAAGCCGGATTACCTGCTGGCCGAAATGACGACCATGCGAGCGGGCGGCCGGGCCGACTTTTTCGCCGAGCCCAAAAGCGAGGCCGGCCTCTCGGCCTTGCTGGCTGCCTGTCGTGAGAGGGGACTACCGGTGACAGTGCTTGGGCGCGGATCGAATTTTCTCCCGCTTGACTCCGGTGTGCGAGGGTTGACGGTGCGATTGAGCAAGGCTCCTTTCACGGACATTAAGCCGGGCGGGTCGAGGTTGAAGTGTGGCGCAGGCGCGAAGATGAAAAACGTGGCCGCCGAGGCCAAGCGCTGTCGCCTGGCGGGGATGGAGTTTCTCGAGGGCATCCCGGGCAGCATAGGCGGCGGGCTGCGTATGAACGCCGGCGCGATGGGCGGCGAACTGTTCGACGTGGTGGAGACGGTGCGGTTCATGGATCCCGCCGGCAAGGTGTTCGAAATGCCGGCGGACTCGATCGAGGTCGCGTACCGGGGCTGTCCGCTGTTGAATAATCAAATTGCACTGGGCGCGGTGCTGAAGGGCGAGCCGGACACCGCCGAGGCCATCACCGCCCGCATGGCCGAGTTTAGTAAACAGCGCTGGAGCAGCCAGCCCAAGGCGCGCAGTGCCGGCTGCATTTTTAAAAACTCGGAGGGCATCCCCGCCGGAAAGCTGGTCGATGAGCTTGGCCTCAAGGGTGCGAGCGAGGGCGGCGCGATGGTGTCTGAGGAACACGGTAACTTCATCGTCAACAGGGGCGGCGCGACGGCGGGCGATATCCTACGGTTGATCGGTCGCATCCGGGAGAGGGCGTTGACCGAGCGCGGCATCGAGTTGAAGACCGAGGTACAAATCATCGGCGGGGAGGATCGGGATGCTTGAGCCACTCGATATTTGCGTGATGCTGGGTGGCCCATCAGAGGAGCGGGAGGTGTCACTCCAGTCCGGCGCGGCAGTGGCGGACGCGCTGCGAAGCCTGGATCACCGAGTGAGCGAAATCGATCCCGTGGACGGTGAGTTTCGGTTGCCTCCAAAAACAGACGTGGTGTTTCTCGCGCTGCACGGGACGTATGGGGAGGACGGCACTGTTCAGGGCAAGCTCGACGCGCTGGGTGTGCCCTACACCGGCTGCAGTGAGGCGGTAAGCCGGCTGGCGTTCGACAAGGTGGCGGCCAAGCGCGCCTGCTCCAGGGACGGGTTAGCCACGGCGAAGGACTGTGTGGTGGATGCCCTGGGGGTCGGTCTGCCTGACGGGCTCGAACTGCCACTGGTGCTCAAGCCGGTCTGCCAGGGATCGAGCATTCGCCTTGAGTTCGTTGATTCGGGGGACGCTTGGCCAAGCGGCTTGGCTAAGTCGCTCGAGGGCGGCGGGCGGGTACTGGTTGAGGAGCTAATCGGGGGCCGGGAAGTCACGGTGGGAGTCGTCGGCGGCCAGCTGCTGCCGGTGGTTGAGATCACGCCCAAGCGCGGAGCCTACGATTACGCCAACAAGTACACCACAGGTGCGACAGAGTACACCTGTCCTGCTCCGTTCGATGCTGAGGCCACGCACCGTATACAGCATGCCGGAGAACTGGCCCTGGCAGCCATCGGCGGCGGCAATTGTGCTCGCGTGGATTTTATTGTGCGGCCGGATGGAGAACCGGTATTCCTCGAGGTCAACACCTTGCCAGGGATGACGCAGACGAGCCTGCTGCCCAAGGCGGCCGCGGCGACCGGCACCGGTTTTGCTGAATTGTGCCAGTGGCTGGTCGAGCTAGCCGTGGAACATCCGCCATTGGCGGCCACCGGATGAAGCAACTTTGACATGGTATTTAGAGCGAAACGTAGGAACAGCAAGTCGGGGCGGAAAAAACTACTCTCGGTAAAGGTACAGTCGCAGCAGGCGAAGCGCGAGCGACTGCGCTGGTTGCGTTCGTTGTCGGCCCTGGCCGCCGCGATCGCAGGGATCGTTGCCGTCTGCTGGCAGGGCGGTGCTTTCGCGCTAAACCGGCTCGTGTACGAGAATGAGTCATTCTCCGTCAGGCAACTGGACTACCGGACAGACGGGATCATTAGCGTGGGTCAACTCAAGCAATGGGGCGGCGTGAGCTCGGGCGACAACCTGCTCAAGCTCGATTTGCTTCGGATCAAGCGCGACATTGAACTGGCCCCACGGGTGAAGGCGGCGTCCGTGGAGCGTTTCCTGCCGGACACGCTGCAGGTGCGGGTAGCCGAGCGGGTGCCCATGGCTCAGGTCTGGGCCTGGCAGCGCGACGGTGCCGGTGTGACCGATTACGACTGCGTGAGGGTGCAACTGGACGAGACCGGCCACGTGATGAGCCCGATCGACGGCTACTCGGTGGTGGCACCGGAGAAGCAGGCTGAATGGTCGCTGCCGGTCGTCTCCGGGATCGAGCTTAAAAAACTCAAGTCCCTCGCCCCCGGCCGCCCGGCCGGGCTACCAAAGCTGCGGGCCGCACTTGGACTCATTGGGGAGTTTCGCCGCTCACCTCTGGCTGGTGTGGTGGATTTGAGGGTGATTGACCTCTCCCAGCCGCGTATCTTGCGGGTCACCACTGGCGACGGGGGCCAGGTGGATCTCTCGACCGATCGCCTGGCCCGGCAGCTCAACCGCTGGGCCCGTATCCGGGCGCACGGGCAGAAGTTTGGACTGGCCATTGAAACGGTGGACCTTTCAGTGACGAACAACGTGCCGGTTCGCTGGATGCTCTCCCCGACGATCGCCGAGGACATAAAGAGTGATCGAAACCTGGCTGGGAAATGAACAAACCGTGAACGATTCACAAATTATCGTTGGCCTCGAGATTGGCACTTCAAAGGTGTGTGTTGCTGTGGGGGAAGTGGGCGAAAACCAGGCCGTCAACATTATCGGCCTTGGCCAGGCCAAGTCCCGCGGCGTTCGCAAGGGTGAAATCATTGACGTTGCTTTGGCCGAGGAGGACGTGCGTAACGCCATCGTCGAGGCCGAGCAGGTGGCGGACGTCGAGATTCGATCTGTATTCCTCGGCGTCACCGGCAGCCACGTCCGCGGTTTTAACAACACTGGGGTTCACCCGGTGGTGTCGGCGGATCGGGAAATCACCGGCGCCGACATTCAGGATGTCATCAAGAATGCCAAGGCGATCAACCTCCCGACCGACCACTCGGTGGTCCATGTCATCCGGCAGCACTTTCGCGTAGACGGGCAGGACGGCGTTCTCAACCCGGAAGGAATGCTGGGGGCCAAGATCGAGGTGGACGTGCACGTTGTCAGCGGCCGGTACAACCGTTTGCAGAACCCGATCCGTCTCGTCAACGGGCTGCACCTGGAGGTGGACAACATCTCATCGAGCGCCCTTGCCTCCTCGCTCGCCATCCTTGGCATGGAGCAGAAGGAACTGGGCACGTTGGTGATCGACCTCGGTGCCGGCGTCACCGAGTACGCGGTTTATTCGGCGGGTGTCATCAAGCACACCGGCGTTCTGGCGGTCGGGGGCGACCACGTCTCCAACGACCTGGCCTACGGCCTGAAGGTGCCGCTGGCCCGGGCCGAGCAGATCAAGATCGACCACGGGTCGGCCGTGATCGATCCCGAGGCGCGGGACCGAAAGGTCGGCCTGTCAGACGACAGCTTGATACCGGGCCGGCAGATCAATCTCGGTCACATGCAAAAGATCATGTCTATGCGCCTGCAGGAGACCCTCGAGTTGATCGCTAAGGACATTGGCCGGGCGGGATTGATCGAATATCTGCGGGCCGGGGTGATTCTTTGTGGGGGCGGAGCGCGCATCCCGCACATCACACGACTGGCACGGGACGTGTTCAAGCTCCCAGTGGCCGTCGGGCGAGCCAGCACCGTGAGCGGCGTCAAGAATGCGCTGGACGAGCCGGAGTTCGCCACACCGGTAGGGTTGATTAAGTTCGGGGCCTTCCAGGCAAAGGCCTCGCCGCGTCGGGGAGGCATTGGCCGCGTCATCCGGCGCCAGGTTGCCGCACTGTTTGGTCGTTGATGCAGGAGAACGAGTCATGAGCAATCCAGACAAAGAGAGAGAGGGCGCTAATCCAACCATCCGCCTGATAGGCTTGGGCGAGACTGGTGTAAAACTGGTCGAGATCCTGGCCATGATCGCTCCCGACGGGGTCGTGGCGCATTCGCTGGACACCGATAACCGCAGTCTTTCCCGCTGTCACCAGTCACGGACTTTTCTGCTTGGCCAAACGATCCCGTGCGGCCTGGGCACCGGGGGCGACTCGGCGCTGGCACGGGGCGCCGTCGAATCCGACAGCGATGAGTTGACCGAGATTCTGCGTGGCACTGACCTGGTCTTTGTCGTTGCCGGGATGGGAGGCGGCACCGGCACGGGGGCCGCGCCGTTTTTGGCGAACTTGGCCAAGCAGGCCGGGGCGCTGGTGGTGGGCGTGGCGGCGACACCGTTTGACTGTGAAGGCATCCAGCGTTGCAACCAGGCTATCGGCGGTCTGCGGGATCTTAGGCAGGTTGCCGATACGGTTTTTCATTTTCCCAACCAGGATGTCGTCCTCATGGAGGGTGCCGACATCGCGCTGCACCAGGCGCTGGAAATAGCCAACCGCCACCTGTGCGAGGCCGTACTGGGAGTGAGTCGAATGTTGCTCGAGCCGGGAATGCTGAATGTTTCCTTTGCGGATTTGCAGGCTTCGGTGCAAGGCCGGCACAGCCTTGGTTCCGTTGTGCATGTCGAAGGCAGCGGTGAGGATCGGGCTGATGATGCCGTGCAAAAGATTCTGCTCCATCCGGCAGCCCGGGGTGGTGAGGCATTGAAGTATGCCAGTTCACTTTTGGTTAACCTCTCGGGTGGGGACGTGACTATGGCGGAGATGGATGCCGTTACCGCGGCAATCAGCAACCACTCACCCTCGGCCAAGTTGGTTGTCGGGGTTTCCGGCCAAGGGAGCGGGGAAGCACTCAAGTTGACCGTTGTTATTGCA
>CAJWPV010000009.1 GCA_913045395.1 uncultured Verrucomicrobiota bacterium
GGTGATGTGGCTCGGCAACAAGTGCGTGAAGGATGTCGCCGGGTTTTCGCTGAAGGACGTGATGATTGGCAGCGAGGGCGCGCTTGGCGTCATCACAAAGGTACTGCTGAAACTAATCCCCAAGCCGGCCGCCAAAAAAACGATGGTATCGACCTTCAACGCGATGGACGCCGCGGCGCAAACGGTGAGCGACATCATCGCCGCGCAAATCATCCCGTGCACGCTGGAGTTTCTCGATCGCACTACAATTCATTGCGTGGAGGATTTCGCGAAGGTCGGTCTGCCGCTCGATTGTGAGGCGTTGCTACTGATGGAAACCGACGGCCACGCCGCCGCTGTGGAAGAGGAAGCTGCCAAGATGGAGGAACTGGCCAAGGCCAACGGCGCAATGGAGGTGCGCGTGGCCCGGGACGAGGCTGAGGCCGCGCAACTCGCCACGGCCCGACGCAGCGCCTTCAGCGCCCTTGCCCGCCTCGCGCCCACAACGATCCTTGAGGACGCCACCGTGCCGCGCAGCGAACTGGCCCGCATGATCCGGTTCGTCGATGAAGTTGCAAAAAAGCACGAGTTAAAAATCGGCACCTTTGGTCACATGGGCGACGGTAATCTGCACCCGACTTTTCTCACAGACGAACGCAACGCAGATGAAATCCATCGCGTGCACGAGGCGTTCAAGGAAATCTTTGACGAAGCCATCCGCCTCGGCGGTACCATCACCGGCGAACACGGCATCGGCCTCGCCAAGAAAGAGTTCCTCCCCAAATTCGCCGGCGAGGCGCAGATGCGAGTCATGCGCGAACTCCGCACCGCTCTCGACCCCAAGGGCATTTTGAACCCCGGCAAGATGTTTGATTGATGCCTGACACCTCACAGCAGCGGCATGCGGTGTTGGCGAAGGAGATTCTCCGGCATGACCAGGCGTATTATGTCGAGGCCCAGCCGGCGGTCAGCGACCAAGAGTACGACCGGCTTTACCGCGAGTTGCTGGCTCTCGAGGCGGTGCATCCCGAGCTTCGCACACCTGATTCCCCGAGCCAGCGGGTCGGCGGCGAGCCGATTGACGGCTTCGAGACCATTCGGCACACGGTGCCGATGATGAGCCTCGATAACACGTACTCGCAGGAGGAGGTGCGCGAGTTTGTTGATCGTGTCCAAAAACTTTTGCCCGGTGAGCTGCTCGAGTGGTTCGTCGAGCCGAAGGCCGACGGCATTGCGATCGGTCTCCGTTTTGAGTATGGCCTGTTCACCAGCGGCATCACCCGTGGCGATGGCATTGCTGGTGACGATGTAACCGCAAACCTCCGCACGGTTCGGAGCATTCCCCTGCGGCTCAACGAGCTTGGCCAAGCGGACACGCCGGAGGTGCTCGAGGTGCGCGGCGAGGTGGTTATGACGCGCTCCGGCTTCGAGAAGCTCAACCACGAACGTGCCGACGCCGGCGAGCCGCTCTTCGCCAATCCCCGAAACGCCACCGCCGGTTCGCTCAAGCAGCTTGACTCCGCGCTCGTGGCCAAGCGCCCGCTCGACATCGTCCTGTACGGCAGCGGCGAGATCGTCGGCGGCCCGGCGATCGACTCGCAATCCGACCTGCTCGACGTGCTTGGCCAGGTTGGCTTCCGCACGCCGCAAAACACATGGCGCTGCTCTAGCGTGGATGAAGTGCTCGACGCCATCGACGAGCTCGACCGCGTGCGTGGCGGCTTCGACTACGACACGGACGGGGCGGTTATTAAGCTGAACAGTTTTTCCCAGCGCGAGCGCATCGGCGCGACCGCCAAGGCGCCACGCTGGGCCATGGCCTACAAATACGCGCCGGAGCAGGCGCAAACTAGGCTCAACGCGATCACTGTCCAGGTTGGCCGCACCGGCACGCTCACACCGGTTGCCGAGCTGGAACCGGTTTTCCTCGACGGCTCCACCATCAGCCGCGCCACGCTGCATAACGAGGAGGAAATTGCTCGCAAGGACATCCGCGTCGGCGACACGGTTATCATCGAGAAACGCGGCGACGTCATCCCGGGCTTGATCGGCGTGGTGAAGGAAGAGCGGCCGGCCGGCGCTGAGCCGTTCGAGATGCAGAGCGCTACCGGTAGCCGATGCCCCGAATGCGACGGCGAAATCCGCAAGGACGAGTCGTTCGTCGCGTGGCGCTGCATCAACACGCAATGCCCCGCACAGGCGGCGCAACGGCTCGAGCATTTTGCCGCCCGCACCGCGCTCGACATCGAGTGCCTCGGCGACATCGTCTCCGACAAGCTCGTCGAGCGCGGTCTAGCCAGTGAGCCGCTTGACCTGTTCAGCCTCAGCGTCGAGCAACTCGGCCCGCTTAATCTCGGCACTGACGATGAGCCACGGGTGTTCGGCGAAAAAAACGCCACCAAGCTCGTCGAGTCGCTCGCGCTCGCGCGCGGCATGGGGCTCGACCGCTGGCTGTTCGCGCTGGCCATCCCGGAGATGGGCCGCACCACCGCCAGCAGCCTGGCCAAGTTTCACGACAACCTCCAAGCTGTCGCCGGGTCGCCGCTGCTCTGCGAGGTCATCGCGCTGGACGAAAAGGTTGCTGAGACGGTTCGGATCAATCCGCGCTCTCGAAAAAACCGGCCGAATTCAGATATCGACAAGGCCGGGCGCGAGCGGTTGTACACGAGCTTGGTTTCAGAAATCCGTGACTCGCTTGGCCGCCTGGAGTCGCTTTGTTTCGCGAAGATCACGAAGGAGAACGGCGACCATCCGCCCAACTACACTACCGAGGTTGGGCCGTCGGTGGCGCGTTCCGTGCTCGATTGGTTCGCGTCCGAGACTGGCTGCGCCACCCTCGAGTGCTTGGCCAAGCTCGGCATTGACCCGCAGGGCGGCAGACCAAGCGGCGGCGGCGTGTTCGCCGGGAAGAGGTTCGTCATCACCGGCACTCTGCCAACGATGAGCCGCGACGAGGCCAAGGAGAAAATCGAGGCCAACGGCGGCAAAACCACCGGCAGCATCAGCAACAAAACCGACTACCTCCTCGCCGGGGAACAAGCCGGCTTGAAGCTGGCCAAGGCTAAATCGCTTGGCGTGACGATTCTAGACGAAGTGAAATTCCTGAAAAGGATTGGCGAGTGATCAGGCGAAAATGTCGCCCACCACATGGCCGTGAACATTTGTCAGGCGGCGTTCGATCCCGTTGTGGTAGTAGGTCAGTTTTTTGTGATCGATCCCCATGAGGTGGAGCACGGTTGCGTGGAAGTCGTGCCAGTGAACCGGATTTTCAACCGTCTTCCATCCGATCTCATCGGTCTGCCCATAGCTGTACCCGGCCTTCACGCCGCCGCCGGCAATCCAGCATGAGAAACCGTATTTGTTATGGTCTCGACCAGGGCCTACCTGGTCGGCATTCGACTGGGCAAAAGGCGTTCTCCCAAACTCCGTGGTGAACAGCACCAGCGTATCGTCGAGCATACCGCGCTGCTTGAGGTCGCGAAGCAGGCCGGCGATCGGCTTGTCGATCCGGCCGGCCTCGGTCGAGTGGTTGTCCTGCACATTCTCGTGCGCATCCCAGCTCGCGCGGGGCGAGCCGCCGATCGGGCCGCCGGAGTAAATCTGCACGAACCGCACTCCGCGCTCGAGCAATCGCCGCGCTAGCAGGCAGCGGCGTCCGGCATCCTCGGTGCGACTTTCCTCCATGCCATACTGGCGACGGATGTGTTCCGGTTCGCCGTTGATGTCGCTCACTTCCGGCACGGACAACTGCATGCGGGCCGCAAGTTCGTAGCTGCGCATGCGGCTGCTCAACATCGTATCGGCTCCGCGGTGGTCGGCGTTGCGGGCGTTCAGTTTTTGAAGGAATGCGCGCGCTGCGGCGTCCGAGCCTTTAGGCTGCTCGATGGCCGGGAAGAGATCTCGCACCGGCGTCTTGCCGCTCCGCAACTCGACCCCCTGATGCTGCGACGTGAGAAACCCGCTGGACCAGTTGGACGCCCCGCCATTGGGCCCGCCGCGTCCGTCGCTCAACACGACGAAGGCCGGCAACGACTCGGTGTCGCTGCCCAGCCCGTACGACACCCAGCTGCCGACCGACGGAAATCCGTTAAACTCAAAGCCGCTATTGGCGAAAAACAACGCCGGCGTGTGGTTGGCCGAATCGGTGGTCATCGAGCGGATGACCGTCATCTCGTCGGCCATCCCGGCGATGTGCGGGAACATGTCCGACAACCAAAGCCCGCTTTGGCTACGCGGTTTGAATTGAAAATCGCTTTTCCGTAGCAGGCCGACCTTGCCGAAGAAAATGTCCGGCTTTTCACTCGAGCCAAGCGGCTTGCCATGGGCCTTGTCCAGCCCAGGCTTGTGGTCGTACGAGTCGATGTGGCTCAACCCTCCGACGAGGCTGATATGGATCGCCCTCTTGGCCCGTGGCGCGAAGTTTGGGAAGACCTTCTGGCTAGGCGAACCCGCCCGGGCCGAGCTGTCGCGGGCGAGCAGGCTCGCGAACGCCGTGGCACCGATCCCCCGGACACCCCAGTTGAAAAACTTGCGTCGATCAATTGTTTTGACATCGTTCATGTCAGTTCAGAATAACAAATTCGTTGCTGTTGAACAGGGAACGGCAGAGCGTGACGAGGCCGTATTGCCCGGCCAAGCGCTTGGCCAAGCGCAGTTCTTCGGCGTCCGGCGCGCGCTGGTAGGCATCGAGGAACACTCGCTTCACCTGCTCGTCGAGTCTGCCCTTCTCAAGCACTTGTACCCGGTCTGCCATCGCCCGGGCCTTGTTCAAAATGAATTCGTTGTTCAACAACGCCAGCGCCTGCAGCGGGGTGGTCGTCACGCCGCGGCGTGGCGCGGTGGTCGAAGGATCCGGGCAATCGAACGTATCGAGAACCGCACTGCGCCCGCCGCGCGGACTGAAGCGGTAAACCGTGCGTCGGTTGTACTCGTCGCCCTTCGGATAGATCGGCGCGTAGTAGGTGGTGCCGTTGTTGGGCGTGATGGATACGTCGCGAAAACCGGGACCGCCCATCTTGGGATTGAGCTTGCCGGAGACGGCGAGCACGGCGTCGCGCAACGACTCGGCGTCGAGCCGCACCGGCGACTTCCTCCAGAGCAGTCGATTCTCCGCATCCAACGCCAGCCCGTCCTCGGACGGCGCAGTCGCCTGGCGATAGGTGTTCGAGGTCACGATCAGCCGGTGCATTGCCTTGAGCCGTCTTCCGTTGGCGACAAACTCGGATGCCAGCCAGTCGAGCAGCTCCGGGTGACTGGGCCGGCCGCCGTTGAACCCGAAATCGTTCGGCGTCTCCACGATGCCGGTGCCGAAGTGGTAGTGCCACAGGCGGTTGACGATCACGCGGTTGAACAACGGATTTTCCGGGTCCGTGAGCCAGTACGCCAACCGTTTGCGGCGCTCTGAGTCGGGCGCGTCCGGCTGGATGCCAAAGTCGCTGCTCAGTGAGCGCAACGCGGCGACAGCTCCGGGATGAACGACCTCGCCCTCGTCCATCGCGTTGCCGCGCTTGAGCAGGCGCACCGTGCCAGGGTTGCCCCGGGCGGCGACGGTGTAGACTTTCATCTGCGACCCGTTGCCCAGCTCCTTTTCGCGGGCGGCCAACGCCGCCAGTTGATCCTTCAGCTCCTTCCGCCGTTCCTGGTCCGCTTGGCTAAGCGCGGCGGCCAGCTCCTGTTCGCCGACAAACGAGCTCTGCACCCCGGCCGAGGCCGCGACCTCGTCGGGGGCCAGCGCCCGCTCGTAAAGCTGGGCGCGATGAATCTTGCCCTTAAGGTAATTGTTGCCGCCGCCCTTGTGCCGCATCCCGAAAATGATCTGCGAGTTGCCAGCCGGGAATTTCCACATTCCAGTCTTGTAGGGTTTGCCATACGGCACGCCGTTGCGATAGCCGATGATCGTGCCGTCCTCCTGATACACTATGGCCACATGGACCGGCTGCTGGTGCGCTTCGTTTTCCTCCAGCCCGCCGAATGACTGCGTGCGGACGTGGCTGTTGCTGCCGGCCATCCAGAGCCGGGACTCGCGCTCGGCAAACACGATCGTGTCAAACTGCGCACCGGAAAGATTCTGCACGCCGATCACACCACCGCCTTTTTGATTCAGGTCGCCCAGCTCCACCCAGGCCTCTAGTGTCTTTGCCTGGAACTGCTCCCTGGTCGGCTTCGTCTCGACCCAGGACGCGTTGCCGTCCACGACCAGCGCGCCGCCGGAAACCCGGGCACTGCCCTTGGCCATGCCGTGCATCTCACCGAGGCTGTCCCGCAGGTCGGTATCGAACTCCCACCGGGCCAGCGGCTTCGGCGGATCGGCCTTCGGCGGCTTGTCGCCCTGCTTGCGTCTGGCTAGGGCGGCCTCGCGACCGCGGTTCTCGATCCCGGCCAACTTCTCGCTCAGTACGGCAACTTGTTTTCGAAGCGCCTCACGTTGGTGCGCCAGTTCGGGATCGGAGACGTTGCGTTCACCGTGGAATACCCCGGCAATCGCCGACGTCAACTGGTAGTATTCTTTCTGCCGAATGGGATCAAACTTGTGGTTGTGGCAGCGCGCACAATTGACCGTGAGCCCGACAAACGTCTGCCCCACCGTGCCGACAATCTCCTCCAGCTCATCCTGACGCGCGGTTTTTTTCATGAACTCGCTACCACCCACGACTGTGTTGTGCAACCCGGCGACAAGGAAACCGACCGCCTTTTGCCCGGCCGGGTCGCCAGGTTTTAGCACATCCCCGGCGACCTGCATGCGCACGAATTTATCGTACGGCATGTCGTCGTTCATTGCGTTAATGATCCAGTCGCGATACGGCCAGAGATTGTTGCGGGCGTTGTTCCTCTCAAAACCGTCGCTCTCGCCAAACCGCGCGAGATCCAGCCAGTGCCTCCCCCAGCGCTCGCCGTAGTGCGGCGAACCTAGCAGGTTATCGACCACCTTGCGGTACGCGGCATCAGTCGGATTGTTAACAAACGCGGCGACCTGTTCCGCCGTCGGTGGCAGGCCGGTCAGGTCAAAATACAAACGCCGGATTAACGCCCGCGGATCCGCCGGGGCGCTGGGTTTCAACTGGGCCTTCTCGAGCTCAGCAAGGATGAATGCGTCGATCGGGTTGACCACCCAATTCTGCGACGTAACCGTCGGTTGGCCGGGCCGTTTCACCGGCTGCAGCGACCACCAATCGTACCCTCCGCGTTTGGCTGTAGTTAACCGAAACGGATCGAGCTCCGCATTGGCCCCCCACTTGGCCCCTCCCGTGATCCAGTCTCGGAGCAGATTCTTCTCCGCTTGGCGAAGCGGGTGGTCCGGCGGCATTTCATCCTCCGATACCTTTTTCCAGAGCAGGCTCTCGCCCGGCTTGCCGGCCACCACCGGGGAGCCATGTTCCCCCCCCTTCATCGCCGCCTCGCGTTGGGACAAATCCAATTTGCCCTTTAGATCAAAACCGTTGTGGCACTCGAGGCAATGCCGAACCAGCAGCGGTGCCACCTTGTGGTCAAACTCCACTGCAGCAACAGAAACGCCGGCCGCTGATTCGAGCAGAACCAGAACCAGCCCCGACAAAAGATTGCGGTACCCACTCAGTTGCATAACAAAAAAGGTGCCCGAGAAGTTGCACGAAGATCGCCCTCCATCAAAGCGATTTTTCCGCTAGGATTCGAAATAAATGCGCGGGCGAACAAAACGGGAATTGAAATATGAAGGAGGGTAAACGGTTGTTTGGAGTCCGGCACTCCGCAGCGCCTTGGAATGTTGGAATCAAAAAGTGGTGGCGCGCTTCGCTTGTCACCTCACTCCAAACGGCAGCAAACCCATCTTTAAGAATTGAAGCATTTTTCCCGCTTTGCAGAAGGGATTGCCTGCGCTTGGGCAAAGCTAATTGATGCGGCAAAAGGGGGAAAAGAAGTGGCGGAGAGAGAGGGATTCGAACCCCCGATAGGCGTTAACCTATACTCCCTTAGCAGGGGAGCGCTTTCAACCACTCAGCCATCTCTCCGAGCGGGCCCGACAGCTTGGGCAAGTGCTCGGCCGGGGTCAAGGCATCATTGGCCTGCGAAGAGATCCAGTTGTGGCGCAGGCTCGATCTGGCGGAGCTTTTTGCGCTCGACACTCTGCCGCGAGACGTAGCGTGTGCCGCCGTCGGGTGAAAGCTCAGTGTCCTCGAGATTTCGCAGGATGGCCTTGGCTCGCTCGATGACCGGCTTGGGCACGCCGGCCAGACGCGCGACGTGGATGCCGTAACTCTTGTCCGCGCCTCCTTCGGCGATCTTGTGCAGGAACACGATCTGTTCGTTCCACTCGCGCACGGCGACGTTGAAGTTGCGCAGGCGAAGCAGCCGGTCGGCTAGCTCGGTCAGCTCGTGGTAGTGCGTCGCGAACAGTGTCTTGGCGCCAACCTGGTTGTGCAGATGCTCGACGATCGACCACGCCAGGCTCAAGCCGTCGAACGTGCTCGTGCCGCGTCCAACCTCATCGAGCACGACGAGGCTCCGGTCGGTGGCGTTGTTGAGAATGTTCGCCGTTTCGGTCATCTCAACCATGAAGGTCGATTGGCCGCGCGACAGGTCGTCGCTTGCGCCGATGCGGGTGAAGATGCGGTCGACCAAGTCCACCCGCGCGTGCTTGGCCGGCAGAAACGAGCCTGTGTGTGCTGTCAACGCCAGCAGGGCCACCTGCCGGATGTAAGTGCTTTTGCCGGCCATGTTTGGTCCGGTGATGACGGCGATCTGTTGGCTGTCGCTCTCGAGTTGGGTGTTGTTCGGCACAAACGGCTCGCCGACCATCGACTGCTCGAGTACGGGATGGCGGCCCTCGTCAATTTGCAGTATGCCCTCGTCGCGCACCTCGGGACAAACGTAGCCGCGCAGCCGCGCGACCTCGGCGAAACCGGCCAGCACGTCGAGCTGCGCCAGCGCCGAGGCGATTTTCTGAATCTGCCGCAGCGACTGGAGCACCTGCTCACGCACGCGCTGGAACAATTCGTACTCGAGCTTTTGGCTGCGCTCCTCCGAGCCGAGAATTTTACCCTCCATCTCCTTGAGTTCCGGCGTGATGAATCGCTCCGCATTGGCAAGGGTTTGCTTGCGTGTGTAGTGCTCCGGCACTTTGTCGAGGTTCGTTTTGGTTACTTCGATGAAATAGCCAAACACAGAATTGAACCGCACCTTAAGCGAGGTGATGCCGGTTTTTTCCGACTCTTCTTTTTGGAGCTGTGCTATCCAATCCTTGCCCTCCGTCGCGCCGCTACGGAGCTCGTCAAGCGCCGGGTCGAAGCCTTTGCGAATGATGCCGCCGTCCTTGAGAGCCATCGGCGGGTCATCGACGATCGCCCGGGAAATCAGGTCGGTCACCTCGGGCAACTCGTGCAATTCGCCGCCCAACTCGCTCAACAATGGTGGCAGGCCGTCCGGCTCGGCGTCGTCGAAAATCTCCTCGCTCAGCGTTGGGGCGATGGGGTCGACGCCGCTTTGGGCATCGGCGATCAAGCCGCGCAGCAATGGCAACCGGTCAAGCGCGCCGCGCAACTGCACCAAGTCGCGGGCGTTGCCGGAGCCGATGCTCAACCGGCTGATCGTCCGCTCGAGATCGCGCACCTCTTGCAGGCTTTCGCGGAACCGGTCCAGCGCCGGACTGTTGTGGATGAATTGGCCAAGCGCCTCCTGCCGCCGCCGAATCGCCTCGACGGACGATAGCGGTTGCGACAGCCAATCGCGCAAACGCCGCGCCCCCATCGGTGTCGAGGTGCGGTTCAGCGCGGCGTAAAGCGTCCCCGGCTTGGCCGCCTCGCGATGCAGCGGTTCGAGGATTTCGAGATGCTTCAGCGTCGCCGCGTCGAGCACGAGGTAGTCAGCGACCTCGTAAAAAGTCAGCCGCGTGAAGTGGGTCACGTTGCGCCGCAGATGTTGGCTGACGTAATGAAGCGCGCCGCCGGCCGCACCGATCGCCGCCGTGTGGCCCTTGAGTCCGAAGCCGTCGAGCGCAGCGACCTTGAAATGATCCTTCAGCGTGAACTCCGCCGTCTCGATGGCGAACACCCAGCCTTCGTAGCCGTTGAGCACGCTGACATTCGGCCCGATCAACCCGGCCATGTGCTGTGACTCCTCCGGGTAAATCACCTCGCCCGGATTGAGGCGCTCCAGCTCCGCGATCATGGCGTTTTCATCTTCCAACTCGGCGACCTTGAAATCGCCGGTCGTCAAATCAATCGCCGCCACGCCAAATTGGCCGCCGGAAACGCTCACGGCGACGAGGAAATTGTTCCGCTCCGCCTCGAGCATCCGCTCGTCGAAGTGTGCACCCGGGCTGAGGATCTGTGTGATCTCGCGCTTGACCAGTTGCCCCGGCCTGGCCGTCTCGACCTGATCGCAGACCGCGACTTTTCGCCCGGCCCTGAGTAGCTTGGAGAGGTAATTGCCGGTGGCGTGGTACGGAATGCCGCACATCGGCGTGTCACCACGCTTGGTCAGCGCGACGTTGAGGATGCCAGCCGCCTCCTGCGCATCCTCAAAGAACATCTCGTAAAAATCACCAAGCCGAAACAGCAGAATCGTCCCGGCTGGCAGTTGACTTTTGCACTGCCGGTACTGGGCCATCATCGGGGTTAGTTTCGTCTCTTTTGGCACGGGCAAACGGTAGTCCTCGCGCCGAACGCGGTCGAGGGGAAGATATCCACAGCCCGCTTGGCCAAGGTCAGAGTGCCTGCTCGAAGGCGGTGACCACTTGGCCGACTTCTTCGGCTGTGACAGTGAGATTGGTGACCGCGCGGAGCGTGTGTGGACCCGTAGCCAGGAGGCGAATGCCTGCATTGTCGAGCCGCTTGGCCAAGTCGCCGGCATCGCGCTCGACGGTGCCAATGAAGAGCATGTTCGTTTCCGCTCCGTCGGCATCGATCTTGAGCCAAGGCAGCTTGGCCAAGCCGTTGGCCAAGGCGCGGCAGTTTGCGTGATCGTCGGCCAGGCGGGTGCGGTTGTGCTGAAGCGCATGCGCTGCCGCCGCCGCGAGAATACCAACCTGCCGCATCGCGCCGCCCTGTTGCTTCCGGTAAAATCGCGCCTTGGCGATCAACTTCGCCGTCCCGGCCAGGGCCGAACCCACCGGCGCGCCGAGTCCCTTCGAAAAACAGACACTCACCGTGTCGAAGTGGCTGGCGTACTCGGCCTCGCTGACGCCGCTCGCCACCGAGGCGTTCCACAGCCGCGCACCGTCGAGGTGCAACGCCAAGCGGTGCTCGTGTGCCGCGCTTGTGACCGACTCGATCTGTGCTAGCGGCCAGACGCTGCCGCCGCCACGGTTATGGGTGTTCTCGACACAAACCAGGCTTGGCGGCGCGAAATGATCGTCCCTTGGCGGCAGCGCGGTCTCGAGTTGCCCGGCGGTGAACTGTCCGCGTTGGCCGTCGAGCAGATTCACCTGCACCCCGGCTAATGCCGCCGGTGCGCCGGCTTCGTAGCAGTAGATGTGTGAGTTGGCATCAAGCAGGATTGCGTCTCCGGGACGCGTGTGCGCGCGGATAGCCAACTGGTTGGCCATCGTCCCAGACGGCACGAACACCGCCGCCTCCTTGCCGAGCAATTCCGCCGTGTGCCGTTCCAGTTCCTGCACGGTGGGGTCGTCGCCCAGCACATCGTCGCCGACGACGGCATTGGCCATGGCCTCGCGCATTACGGCGTCGGGTTGGGTGATTGTGTCGCTTCGCAGGTCGATTTTGCCGTTGAGCATGAGCGCGCGAGCATCCTCGCCTAGTCGGGCGGAGGCAACGCTTTTGGCGCGATCGAAGCTGCGCAAAAGGGGTTGCGCCCGGCGGCGGCGATGCTAGGTTTCGCCGCCCGGGGCTGAAGTCATGGGTGACGGGAAAAAGAAATCAAACGACGCCTTCCTCGAGAAATTGTCGTTGTATCAGCGGTATCTCGCCGAGCGGGATGAGGTTCTGCGGCATAAATGGCTTGAATCCGAGAGGGCTGGCCGCGATATTGGCTCTGAGCGGGCGTTGATGGACTGGGTTCTCAACCACCGCGCCAAGTGGCGAAAGAGCCGCCAGGCAGCCGGGGAGTGATCCGGCGTAACGTTTCCTTTAAAGCGATCCGGCGAGGTCGCCAAGGGACATGCGAAAAACTGACGAGACAACATTGTACGAAGCGAACCGATGCGCACGGAGCAGGTTCGTTTTTTTGTGTCCACAATTCCTGCCATGACTGACGGAAAACTGCTCCTCGATGCCAATGCGATCCAGCGCAGCCTCACGCGCATCGCGCACGAGATTGCCGAGTCCAACGCCGACAGCTGCAGTGTGGGGCTGATTGGTATCCAGCGCGGCGGCATCTACCTGGCCAGTCGCCTGGCCAAACTGCTCACCGGCATCTGGAGCCACGACGCACCGTTCGGCGTGCTCGACGTTAGCATGCACCGCGACGACATCGCCCAGCGCGGCATCGTCAGCGTGCAACCGACGGAGGTGCCGTTCGATGTCGAGGGCAAAACCGTCGTGCTCGTCGACGACGTGCTGTTCAACGGCCGCACCGTCCGCGCCGCGCTCGATGCCGTGCACCACCTTGGCCGTCCGCGGCGCATCCAGCTCGCGGTGCTGGTCGACCGTGGTCACCGCGAGCTGCCGATCAAGCCGGACTACGTCGGCAAAAACGTCCCCACCGCCATCGACGAGCGCATCGAGGTGTCGCTCAGCGAGACCGGCGGCGACGACACCGTCACGCTACAGGCCGCTCCCCCCCACGCATGAAATGGACACGGAAACATCTGCTCGACATCGAGTCGCTGGATGCCGGTGAAATCCGCACGATCCTCGACACCGCGCGCGCCTTCAAGGCGGTCGGCGAGCGCACGATTAAGAAGGTGCCGGCCCTGCGCGGGCGCACGGTGATCAACCTGTTCGTTGAGCCGTCCACCCGCACGCGCATCAGTTTCGAGCTGGCCGCCATGCGGCTCAACGCCGACGTGATCAACTTCACCGCGGAGGCGTCGTCGCTGAAAAAGGGCGAGACCCTCCGCGACACCGGCAATACGCTTGAGGCGCTCAGCGCCGACATTATCGTCTTGCGGCATAGTGCGGAGGGGGCGCCGCACCTGCTGTCGCGCGTGGTCGACTGCAGCGTGGTCAACGCCGGCGACGGCGCGCACGAGCACCCGACGCAGGCTCTGCTCGACACCTTCACGATGTTCGAGAAAAAGGGCGACGTGAACGGCCTCAACGTCACCATTCTCGGTGACATCCTTTACAGCCGCGTGGCCCGTTCGAATATCTGGGCGCTGACCAAGCTCGGCGCGAATGTCACGCTCTGCGGCCCGCCGACGCTCGTGCCTCGCATCTTCGAGAAAATGGGCTGCCGTGTGACATACAACGTCGACGAGGCCCTGGCCGACGCCGACATCGTCAACCTGCTGCGCATCCAGCATGAGCGCCAGCGGCTCTCCGCCTTCCCAAGCATCGGCGAGTACCGGGCGCTCTTCGGCCTGACAAACGAGCGGTTTGCCCGGCTCAAGCCGGACGCCATCGTCATGCACCCCGGCCCGATCAACCGCGGTGTCGAGATCGACAGCGAGATCGCCGATCACCCG